>NZ_AJKQ01000006.1:0-238576 GCF_000257455.1 Streptococcus oralis SK610 | reverse complement strand
GGGCGAGCACACTTACACTATCTCTGAAAAAGCAGGTAGCGAAAAAGGTGTAGAGTACGATAAAACTATTCACACTGTAACAGTAAAAGTTACAGACAACGGCCAAGGTCAACTTGTTGCAACTGCAACTAAGAACAACCCAACCTTCACCAACACTTATAAAGCAGCTACAACAAGTGCTACTATCACAGCTACTAAAGTCTTGAATGGTAAAGCTCTAGAAGCTGGTAAATATGAGTTTGAACTTAAAGAAGGTGACAAAGTAATCGGAACAGCTACAAACGCTGCAGACGGTACTGTTACTTTCGAAGATATCAAGTACGCAGCAGCAGGCAACCACACATACACTATCACTGAAAAAGCAGGTAGTGAAAAAGGTGTGACATACGACACTGCTAAACACGAAGTTAAGGTAGCAGTTACAGATAACGGTCAAGGCCAACTTGTTGCGACTGTAACTGACAACAACCCAACCTTCACCAACACTTATAAAGCTGCTTCAACAACTGTAAATATTACCGCTAAGAAAGTCTTAGAAGGTAAAGCCCTTGAAGCAGGCAAATATGAGTTTGAACTTAAAGAAGGTAACAAAGTAATTGGAACAGCTACAAACGCTGCAGACGGTACTGTTGCTTTCGAAGCAATTAAGTATGCAGCAGCAGGTGAGCACACTTACACTATCTCTGAAAAAGCAGGTAGCGAAGCAGGTGTGACATACGATAAATCTACTCACAATGTAACAGTAAACGTTACAGATAACGGTGCAGGCCAACTTGTTGCGACTGTAACTGACAACAACCCAACCTTCACAAACACTTATGTTGCGTCTTCAACACAAGTACCTTTCACAGCTAAGAAAGTCTTGAACGGTAAAGGTAAAGAACTTGCAGCAGGTCAGTTTAAGTTTGAACTTAAAGAAGGTGACAATGTAATCGAAACAGTTACAAATGCTGCAGACGGTACTGTTACTTTCAAAGCAATTGATTTCGCAAAAGCAGGTGTCTACACTTACACTATTACTGAAGTAAAAGGTGACGATGAGAATATCAAATATGATGAGAATTCTTACAAAGTGACAGTAACAGTGACAGATAATGGTGCGGGTCAACTTGTAACAACAGTTGAAGGTAACAACCCAACAATCACTAACACGTATACTGAACCGAAAAAAGAAGAACCTAAGGAAGATCCTAAGGGTGAGCAGCCTAAGGGAGATTTGCCAAACACTGGTGGAGCAGACTTTACAGCATTCTCTACTATTCTTGGTCTAGTTCTTGCAGCTTTGGCAGGACTTGTATACCGTGCTAAAAAAGTTGACTAATCTTAACTTTGAATAAAGCAAAATGATGGTGACCGTTTTACGGTCCCATCTTTTTGTTTTGGATATTTTATAATAATCTTCGCAACTCGTTCCCTTTTCCTTTAAAAAAATCAAAAATTTCGGTATAATAGTCAAAGATAGTCAAGGTTCAAAGAAGGAGTTTGATTTACTATGAGATTTAAAAATACATCAGATCATATCGAAGCCTATATCAAGGCGATTTTAGACCAGTCTGGTATCGTGGAATTGCAACGGAGCCAGTTAGCTGATACCTTTCAGGTTGTGCCTAGTCAGATCAACTATGTCATCAAGACACGTTTTACTGAAAGCAGAGGTTACTTGGTTGAGAGCAAGCGTGGTGGCGGAGGCTACATTCGCATCGGACGAATTGAGTTTTCTAATCATCATGAGATGCTCCGCGATTTGCTTTACTCGATTGGTGAGCGAGTTAGTCAGGAGATTTATGAAGATATTCTCCAGCTTTTGGTGGAGCAGGACTTGATGACCAAGCAGGAGATGACCTTGCTGACTTCTGTAGCAACTGATCGTGTCCTAGGGGAAGAATCCTCAGTTGTCCGTGCCAATATGCTCCGACAGCTATTACAAGAGGTAGATAGAAAAGAGAAGTAAGATGAACTATTCAAAAGCATTGAATGAATGTATCGAGAGTGCCTACATGGTTGCTGGCCATTTTGGAGCTCGTTATCTAGAGTCTTGGCATTTATTGATTGCCATGTCCAATCACAGTTACAGTGTGGCAGGTGCGACTCTAAATGATTATCCATACGAGATGGATCGTTTAGAAGAGGTTGCTTTAGAACTGACTGAAACGGACTATAGCCAAGACGAAACCTTTACGGAATTGCCCTTTTCCCATCGTTTGGAGCTTCTCTTTGCAGAAGCAGAGTATGTGGCTTCAGTGGTCCATGCTAAGGTGCTAGGGACAGAGCATGTCCTCTATGCGATTTTGCATGATGGTAATGCTTTGGCAACTCGCATCTTGGAGAGAGCAGGCTTTTCTTATGAAGACCAGAAAGATCAGGTCAGAATTGCTGCTCTTCGTCGCAATTTAGAGGAACGTGCAGGTTGGACAAGAGAAGACCTTAAGGCTTTGCGTCAACGCCATCGCACAGTTTCTGATAAGCAAAATTCCATGGCCAATATGATGGGCATGCCTCAGAATCCGAGCGGTGGTCTCGAGGACTACACACATGATCTGACGGAGCAAGCGCGCTCTGGCAAGTTAGAGCCAGTTATCGGTCGTGACAAGGAAATCTCACGTATGATTCAGATTTTGAGTCGAAAGACCAAGAACAATCCGGTCTTGGTTGGAGATGCTGGTGTCGGGAAAACAGCTCTGGCCCTTGGACTTGCCCAGCGTATTGCTAGTGGGGATGTACCTGCGGAAATGGCCAAGATGCGCGTTTTGGAGCTTGATTTGATGAATGTTGTTGCGGGGACACGTTTCCGTGGAGATTTTGAAGAGCGCATGAACAATATCATCAAGGATATCGAGGAAGATGGCAAAGTAATCCTCTTTATCGATGAACTTCACACCATCATGGGTTCTGGTAGTGGTATTGATTCGACGCTGGATGCGGCCAATATCTTAAAGCCAGCCTTGGCTCGTGGAACTTTGAGAACGGTTGGTGCCACCACTCAGGAAGAATACCAAAAACACATCGAAAAAGATGCGGCCCTTTCTCGTCGTTTTGCCAAAGTGACCATTGAAGAGCCAAGTCTAGCTGACAGCATGACCATTTTGCAAGGTTTGAAGGCTACCTATGAGAAACACCATCGTGTGCAAATCACAGATGAAGCTGTCGAAACAGCTGTTAAGATGGCACATCGTTACTTGACCAGTCGTCACTTGCCAGACTCTGCTATCGACCTCTTGGATGAGGCAGCAGCAACAGTGCAAAACAAATCCAAGCATGTGAAAGCAGACGAATCCGACTTGAGTCCAGCTGACAAGGCCTTGATGGATGGCAAGTGGAAACAAGTAGGCCAGCTAATCGCAAAAGAACAAGAATTGCCTGTCTATAAAGACTTGGTAACAGAATCTGAAATCCTGACCACCTTGAGCCGCTTGTCAGGGATCCCAGTCCAAAAGCTGACGCAAACAGATGCTAAGAAATACCTGAACTTGGAAGCGGAGTTGCACAAACGTGTCATTGGCCAAGATCAAGCTGTTTCAAGTATTAGCCGTGCTATTCGCCGCAATCAGTCAGGTATTCGCAGCCACAAGCGTCCAATTGGTTCCTTTATGTTCCTAGGACCGACGGGTGTCGGTAAGACCGAATTAGCCAAGGCTTTGGCAGAAGTTCTCTTTGATGACGAATCAGCCCTTATCCGCTTTGATATGAGTGAATATATGGAGAAATTTGCGGCTAGCCGTCTCAATGGAGCTCCTCCGGGCTATGTGGGCTACGAAGAAGGTGGGGAGTTGACCGAGAAGGTTCGCAACAAACCTTACTCAGTGCTCCTCTTTGATGAGGTAGAGAAGGCCCACCCAGATATCTTTAATGTTCTCTTGCAAGTCTTGGACGACGGTGTCTTGACAGATAGCAAGGGACGCAAGGTTGATTTTTCAAATACCATTATCATCATGACGTCAAACCTTGGTGCGACGGCTCTTCGTGATGACAAGACAGTCGGCTTTGGGGCCAAGGACATTCGTTTTGACCAGGAAAATATGGAAAAACGAATCTTTGAAGAGTTGAAAAAAGCTTATCGACCAGAGTTTATCAACCGTATTGATGAAAAGGTGGTCTTCCACAGTTTGGATAGCGACCACATGCAGGAAATTGTCAAGATTATGGTTAAACCATTGATTGCTAGCCTGGCAGAGAAGGGCATCGACTTGAAACTGCAAGCTTCAGCCCTGAAGTTGCTAGCTAGTCAAGGATATGATCCAGAAATGGGAGCCCGTCCACTTCGCAGAACCCTGCAAACAGAAGTGGAAGACAAGCTAGCAGAACTCCTTCTCAAGGGAGAACTGGTAGCAGGCAAAACCCTCAAAATCGGTGTCAAAGCCGGACAATTGAAATTTGATATTGCTTAAAAATGGAGAGTCAGGAGCAATCCTGATTCTTTTTTGCTACTTTTTTATAAAAAATGATAAAAAACTATTGACAAAATAAAAATATAGTATATAATAAAAACATAGAAAAATAAAAATATCAAAAATTATAAAAAGGTAAACGTTTATGAAAAAGAAAACAGCAGTGGTATTTGGGACCTTTGCCCCTCTCCATCAAGGGCATATCGACCTGATCCAGAGAGCGAAGCGCCAGTGTGATCAGGTCTGGGTAGTCGTTTCAGGCTACGAGGGAGACCGAGGGGAGCAGATAGGCTTAAGTCTTCAAAAAAGATTTCGCTATATAAGAGAGGCTTTTCGTGACGATGAGTTGACCTCTGTCTGCAAACTGGATGAGACCAACCTTCCCCGTTACCCTATGGGCTGGCAGGAGTGGTTGGACCAGATGTTATCGGAGATTTCCTACGATGAAGCCCATCAAGAACTGATCTTTTTTGTGGGAGAAGATGAATACCAGCAAGAGCTATCTAAACGTGGATTTGGCACTGTCTTACAAGAAAGAAAGTTTGGAATCTCAGCGACTATGATTCGAGAAAATCCAAGCAAATATTGGAAATATATTGCTCAGCCCTTCCGTCGTCAGTTTACTAAGAAAGTGTTGATTATGGGAAGTGCCAGCAATGGGAAGACTACTCTAGCCAAGGATTTGGCAAGGTATTACGATGCGCCCGTTAGCCTGGAATACGCACGTGAGTACCAGATCAAAAACAATGTCCGCGACGATGAATTGACTCCAAAGGATTACTACTATCTCCTTTTAGGGCAGTATGACCAGACCTCTAAGTTAATTGACAGTAATGCCAATCGAGGTTTAGTAATAGCTGACACCAACTCCTTAGTAACCAAGGGCTACTATGATTATTACATGGAGACTGAGGACCAAGGGGACTTATCAGGAGAAACCTTTGACAATCTTTTTGTTTCGATCTTGGCTAAGGAAAAATGGGACTTGATTCTCTTTGTGCAACCTGTCGGCTCCTATGTCAATGACGGGTTTAGAGATATGACCATGGCAGAAGACCGTATTCGTCACAGTTTTTCCCAGCATTTGGACCAGATGAGGGAGAGATACTTAACGACCATTCCTTTAGTTTATCTAGCGGAGGATTATCTAGGCAATTATGAAGCAGCAAAAGTGGCTATTGATGCCATTTACCAAGCAGATTAGGAGAAAATTATGAAAACAGTAACTAAAAAAATCACACAATTTATCGAAAATTTTAAAAATGTCCATGCAGAAGCCCGCAAAATCGGTTTTGTAGGAACCATGCGTTTGCTCTGGAAAGATCTATTTGTCGGCCGTAGTCTTTTCCAGTGGTTGTATCTCATCGCCTTGTCGAGTGTTCCCTTGATCTTGGAATTCACACAAAATACGGAAAGTCATGACTGGCTGAGCTTGTTTGCATCCTGGACTGGGATTGTCTGTGTTATCTTGGTAGCAGAAGGTCGTGCAAGCAATTATCTCTTTGGGGCTATTAACTCGGCTATCTATTTGATTTTAGCCATGAATGCGACTTTTTATGGCGAAGTCTTGACGACTGTTTACTTCTTTGTCATGCAGCCGATTGGTCTCTATGCTTGGCTGTCCAATCGTATCAATGACCAAGGAAAACCAGAAGAATCCCACTTTGAAGCTAAGAAATTATCTGTTCTTGACTGGCTCAAGTACTTGGCCTTGACTGCCATTATCTGGATTGGTATGGGCTTGGCTTATCAAAGTATCCATAGTGCTCGCCCTTTCCGTGATAGTGTAACCGATGCGACTAATGGTGTTGGTCAGCTCTTGATGACACGTCTCTACCGTGAGCAATGGATTTTCTGGATTGCAACCAATCTCTTTAGTATTTATCTCTGGTGGGGTGAAAATATCCACATCCAAGGGATGTACTGGGTTTACACACTCAATAGTCTAGTGGGATGGTACCAATGGACCAAGGCAGTTCGAAAGGAGGCATAAGATGGCAGACACAAAGATTCCAGCCGGGATGACGGAAAAAGAATATTATGAAATCCATGCCAGTCAGGAGGAGTTTTTAGACTGGTACTACAAGCAGGAACTCCCTCAATATGAAAAACCAAGTGTGACAGTGGATATGGTAGCCTACTGCTTTGTCGAAGGAAAGATCAAGCTCCTGCTAATCCGTCGCAAGGCTCACCCTTATCAAAACTGTTTGGCTTTGGTTGGAGGCTTTATGGACAAGGGAGAAGATGCTGCACATGCCTGTCAGCGCGAGGTGAGAGAAGAAGTCAATCTCGGTCTACCTTTGGAGAAAATCGAGCAATTGATGACGGTATCGACCCCCGGTCGTGATCCACGGGGCTGGACAGTGACCATTGCCCACTTGGTGTACCTACCTAGTCGTGCCTTGGACCTCGTTCAGGCAGGTGACGATGCCAAGGATGTCGTTTTCGTAGATGTCGATTTTCAGACAGGCAAATGCTACCTAGATGGAGTGGAGCTGGAGGAGCAAGCCTTCGCCTTTGACCATTATGCCATTATCCAAGAATCCATCAAACGAATCCAAGGCCGTCTCGACTGGAATCCGACCTTCCTTTATCTGTTGGAGGAGGAGTTCACTGTTTACGAAGGAACTGAACTAGTCAATCTCATCAACCCCGGTCGCCCAATCGTCAGCAATAACTTTCTCGTAAAATACGGTGAATACGTAGAAGAAGCTGGACTCAAACGAGTACCTAAAAAGAAACCAAGAAAAACCTATCGATTGAAATAAAAAGTGAGGTCGGGACCAAAATCCCGACCTCTTTGTTTGCCCTTATTAAGTTACCTTGTTGTTGCGACTGTTTTTATTTTAGAACAATGCAAGCGATTATAAAAGTAGGGGTAAAAAATGACTCTAATCTAGGAAATTTTCTATTTTTTCGTTTCGATTACGAATGGAGATAGTAGAGAGAAATTTTTTAAAATAGTTTCTCTAAATAGTTGACAGATTCAAAGCTCAATGTTACAATTATATTACAAAAAGATTTCTTAACGTTTCAAAAATGTTACAAAGGAGTAGAAAAATGAAAAAGAAAACCTATATCAAATTGATGGCAGCGACTGTATTGGCTTCTACCTTGCTACTGGGAGCTTGTGGAAATAAAAACGAATCCACTCAAACCAGTAGCTCTGCAAAAACAAGTCAATCATCAAGTTCTAAAGCAGCTTCTTCTAGCAAAGAAAGTAAGACTCAAAAATCTTCAAGCTCAGCTTCATCTGAAAAGGCTCAGGCATCTTCTGGTCAGTCTTCTACAACGGCAGATCAGTCACAAGCGAAACCAGCACCTGAATCAAGACAAGAACAAGCAGCTCCTAGTCAACAAGCCCCATCTCAGGCACCTTCAACTCAGCAAGGTTCTCAAGCCCAGTCTAACCAGTCAGGCTATGATCCAACAACTGACCGCCAACTTCAAGACAAGCAAGCCGAACACAACAAACGCTACAAGGGTGTTTTAACCATGGTCGATGGTGATTTCTCAGCAGCTGCAGGCAACTGGAAGGGAGCAAATGGCGAAACTATTACGGTTTCATCAGGGGGCCAATTCACAGTAGAAACTGCAGATGGAAAGAAAGAAAACTATTCTATCAGAGGCTACTCTTACACTCTTGATGATGGCAAGTATAATGCCAAAATCGGTGGAGGAAAAATCATCCAAATTACAACAGGTGCGGATGGTAAAGTTTCGAGTGTTGCCTTGATTCAATAATAGTATCTAGGATTTCCTAGGATAAAAAAACCGTAAACTCCAAGCGAGTTACGGTTTTTTGTGTATTATGCTTTGTCTAATTGCAAGAGGGCTTCAATCTCTGCTAGGGTGCTAGCTTGTGAAATGGCTCCACGAAGTTTAGCAGCGCCAGATGTCCCCCGGAGGTAGTGAGGAGCGAGGCCGCGGAATTCACGAACGGCTACGTTTTCTCCTTTGAGGTTAATCAAGCGTTTCAAATGTTCGTAGGCGATTTTCATCTTGTCTTCAAATGTCAAGTCAGGGAGAATTTCTCCTGTTTCAAAGTAGTGGTTGATCTGGTTGAAGAGATAGGGGTTTCCCATGGCTGCGCGACCAATCATGACAGCGTCAGCACCGACTTCTTCGATACGCTGTTTGGCTTCTTGGACCGTACGAATGTCACCGTTGGCGATAAATGGAATCTTTGTCAGGGCTTGGGCTACGTCGTGCAAGGTCTCAAGGTCAGCGTGGCCTGTATACATTTGTTCGCGGGTGCGGCCATGCATAGCGAGAGCAGAGACACCTGCAGCCTCAGCAGCTAGGGCATTCTCCACGGCTAGGGATGGATCAGACCATCCCGTACGCATTTTGACGGTGAGGGGGATATCAAGGACAGATTGGACCTTGTTGATGATAGAGTAGATCTTGTCTGGATCCTTGAGCCACATAGCGCCAGCTTCGTTTTTCACGATTTTGTTAACTGGGCAGCCCATGTTGATATCGACGATATCGGTCTTAGTGTTTTCTTGGATGAATTCTGCTGCGCGAGCGAGGCTGTCTTCATCACTACCAAAAAGTTGGATAGAGACTGGGTTTTCGCCTTCATCGATATGAAGCATATGAAGAGTTTTTTCGTTGTTGTATTGGATTCCCTTGTCAGAGACCATTTCCATTACAACGAGTCCAGCCCCAAGCTCTTTTGCGATGGTACGAAAGGCTGAGTTGGTGACACCAGCCATGGGTGCTAAAACAGTACGATTGGGAATCTCAACATTGCCAATCATAAAGGGTGTATTAAGATTTGTCATGAATGAGTTCCTCCAGGTCGTTTTCATCAAAGTTATAAGTTGTTTGGCAGAATTGACAAGTAATTTCTGCCTCATGGTCTTCCTCTTTCATTTCCTCAAGGTCTGAATTTGGAAGGCTGGCAAGAGCGTTCATAAAACGGTCTTTGCTGCAGTCACATTGGAAACGGATTTCTTCTTCAGATAGGCGTTTGTAGGATTCGTCACCATAGATAGCCTTGAGGAGAGCTTCGATATGGTCGTCGCTTTCCAGAAGGGTTGAGATAGCTGGCATTTCTTGGATGCGTTTTTCAAAGCGAGCAATCTCTTCTTCCTTGGCTCCTGGCAAGACTTGGAGAAGAAAACCTCCAGCAACTTTGACCTTGTCGTCTTCGTCTAAAAGGACATTAAGCCCCACAGCTGAAGGGGTTTGTTGACTTTCTGTCAGGTAATAGGCCAAGTCTTCACCGATTTCCCCAGAGATGAGGGGAGTCATGGAGTTGTAGGGATTTCCAGTACCGTAGTCTGTGATAACGAGGAATTGACCGTTTCCGACAAAAGGTCCGACTAGGACTTCACCTGTTGCGGTCTTTTTGATGTCAACGCCAGGATTTTGCACATAGCCTTTGACGTTTCCCTTAGTATCTGCAACTGTGATGATGGCGCCGAGAGAGCTAGTTCCAAGAACTTTAACCGTTAGCTTGGTATTTCCTTTTTCATTGGCTGCGAGAATTTGGCTAGCGATAAGGGTACGACCAAGTGCGACAGTTGAACTGGCTTGAGTTTGATGTTTTTCTTGAGCAGTGCGGACGGTTTCCGTGCTGTCAAGAACAAAAGCACGAAAGGCTCCGCTTTCTGATATAGTTTTAATAATTTTATCCATAGCTACTATTTTAGCATAAAAATGCCTAAAGGGGGAGTCGTGTGTTTGCTGTTTCTGAGGAATAATGACGAGGAAATTAGCTTTAAAATAAAATGAAAAACAGATTATTTCCGCATTTGAAAGATTTATGCTATGCTTGTAGGAGAAAATGAAAGGGGTAACAAATGTATTTAGGTGATTTGATGGAAAAAGCCGAATCTGGTCAATTTTTAGTCCTTTCCTTTCTATTACAAGATTCGCAGACAACAGTCAAGAAAGCCATGGAAGAAACAGGATTTTCAAAGGCGACCTTAACCAAGTATATCTCTCTGATTAACGAAAATGCCTTGGAAAGAGGACTAGAGCTGACCATCCACTTGGAAGATGAAAATCTGCGTTTGTCGATTGGTGCAGCTACCAAGGGGAGAGAGATTCGGAGCTTGTTTCTAGATAATGCCATTAAGTACCAAATTTTGGTTTACCTTCTCTATCACCAACAGTTCCTAGCCCATCAACTGGCTCAAGAATTGATGATTAGCGAGGCCACGCTTGGTCGTCACTTAGCTAGTCTAAATCATATTTTGTCAGAGTTTGACTTATCCATCCAAAATGGTCGTTGGCGAGGTCCAGAGCATCAGATTCGTTACTTTTATTTCTGCCTTTTCCGCAAGGTCTGGTCCAGTCAGGAGTGGGAAAGTCATATGCAGAAAGCGGAGAGAAAGCAGGATATTGCTACCCTAGAAGAAATCTGCGGTTCTAGCTTGTCTTCGGGTCAGAAATTGGACTTGGTTCTCTGGAATCATATCAGTCAACAGCGCCTTCGGGTTAACGCCTGTCAGTTTCAAGTCATAGAAGAAAAAATGCGAGGGTATTTTGACAATATTTTCTATCTTCGTTTGCTTAGAAAGACTCCTTCTTTTTTTGGTGGCCAGCACATTCCTCTAGGAACTGAGGATGGGGAGATGATGATTTTCTTCTCTTTCCTCCTTTCTCATCGCATTTTGCCCCTTCATACTATGGAGTATATTCTTGGTTTTGGAGGGCAATTAGCCGATTTGTTGACGCAATTGATTCAAGAAATGAAGAAGGAGGAGTTGCTGGGGGACTATACAGAGGACCATGTCACCTATGAACTGAGTCAGCTTTGTGGTCAAGTTTATCTCTACAAGGGCTATATCTTGCAAGATCGCTACAAGTATCAGATTGAGCATCGGCACCCTTATTTGCTGATGGAGCATGACTTTCGAAATATTGCTCAGAAAATTTTTGCCACCTTGCCAGCCTTTCATCAGGGGACGGATTTGGATAAGAAAATCCTCTGGGAATGGCTTCAGTTGATGGAGTATATGGCAGAAAATATAGGAAAACATCTGAGAATAGGGCTAGATCTAACAGCAGGCTTCCTTGTTTTTTCGAGAATGTCGGCCCTTTTAAAACGATATTTGGAATACAATCGTTTTATTGCTATTGAAGCCTATGACCCCAGTCGACATTATGATTTATTGGTTACCAACAACCCCATTCATAAGAAAGAACAGACTCCGGTCTATTATTTAAAAAATGATTTGGATATGGAAGATTTGGCGAAGATTCGTCAGATGCTCTTTGCTTAAAAGGCCTGAGTTTTCAGGTCTTTTTTGTGAAATTCGCACAATCTCCTCACTTTTTTTTAAAATTTTAAAAAAATTGATAAACAAGAAAGCGCTTTATTTTGTATACTAGTTACTGTAAAGAGGAACCCCCTCAAGATTTTATCAGGAGGACAGCACATGTCACAAGAAAAATACATCATGGCTATTGACCAAGGAACTACTAGTTCTCGCGCCATCATTTTTAACAAAAAAGGAGAAAAGGTCAGCTCTAGTCAAAAAGAGTTCACTCAGATTTTCCCTCAAGCAGGTTGGGTTGAGCACAATGCCAATGAAATTTGGAACTCTGTTCAGTCAGTTATTGCGGGTGCTTTCATCGAAAGTGGTGTGAAACCAAGCCAAATCGAGGCAATCGGGATTACCAACCAACGTGAAACAACTGTCGTCTGGGATAAGAAAACAGGGCTCCCTATCTATAATGCTATCGTTTGGCAATCACGCCAAACTGCTCCTCTAGCTGAACAACTGAAAAATCAAGGTTATGTGGAAAAATTCCATGAAAAGACGGGTTTGATCATCGATGCTTACTTCTCTGCTACCAAGGTTCGTTGGATTTTAGACCATGTAGAAGGCGCTCAAGAGCGAGCAGAAAAGGGTGAATTGCTCTTTGGTACTATCGATACTTGGTTGGTTTGGAAATTGACTGACGGTGCAGCTCACGTAACTGACTACTCAAACGCAGCTCGTACCATGCTCTATAACATCAAGGATCTTAAATGGGATGATGAGATTTTGGAAATCCTCAACATTCCGAAGGCCATGCTCCCAGAAGTTCGTTCTAACTCTGAAATCTACGGCAAGACTGCTCCATTCCATTTCTACGGTGGAGAAGTGCCAATTTCAGGTATGGCTGGGGACCAACAGGCAGCCCTCTTCGGTCAGTTGGCCTTTGAACCTGGTATGGTCAAGAATACTTATGGAACAGGTTCTTTCATCATTATGAACACTGGTGAAGAGATGCAGTTGTCTGAAAACAACCTTTTGACAACGATTGGTTACGGAATCAACGACAAGGTTTACTATGCCTTGGAAGGTTCTATCTTTATCGCAGGAAGTGCCATTCAGTGGCTTCGTGATGGACTTCGCATGGTGGAAAACTCACCAGAGTCCGAAAAATATGCTCTCAATTCTCACAACAATGACGAAGTTTATGTCGTACCTGCCTTTACAGGTCTAGGGGCTCCATACTGGAACCAAAATGCTCGTGGTTCGGTCTTTGGCTTAACTCGTGGAACAAGCAAAGAAGACTTTATCAAGGCAACTTTGCAATCTATCGCTTATCAAGTACGTGACATCATCGACACCATGCAAGTGGATGCTCAGACTGCTATTCAAGTCCTCAAAGTCGACGGCGGTGCAGCTATGAACAACTTCCTCATGCAGTTCCAGGCTGACATCTTGGGAATTGATATCGCACGCGCTAAAAACTTGGAAACAACTGCCTTAGGTGCGGCTTTCCTAGCTGGTTTGGCAGTGGGTTACTGGAAGGATTTGGACGAGTTGAAACTCTTGAACGAGACAGGAGAACTCTTTGAGCCATCCATGAACGAATCGCGCAAGGAACAACTCTACAAGGGCTGGAAGAAGGCTGTGAAAGCAACGCAAGTCTTTGCGGAAATCGATGACTAATAACAACTAATACTGGGAGAATAAATCGACTCAGTTAGAAAGTGTGTAAATATGGAATTTTCAAAGAAAACACGTGAATTATCAATTAAAAAAATGCAGGAACGCACCCTGGACCTTTTGATTATCGGTGGAGGGATTACAGGAGCTGGTGTAGCCTTGCAGGCGGCAGCCAGTGGTCTTGACACTGGTTTGATTGAAATGCAGGACTTCGCAGAAGGAACATCAAGCCGTTCAACAAAATTGGTCCACGGAGGTCTGCGTTATCTCAAACAATTCGACGTGGAAGTAGTGTCAGATACAGTTTCTGAACGTGCAGTAGTCCAACAAATCGCTCCACATATTCCAAAACCAGATCCAATGCTCTTGCCAGTTTACGATGAGGATGGAGCGACCTTTAGCCTTTTCCGTCTCAAAGTAGCCATGGACTTGTACGACCTTTTGGCAGGTGTTAGCAATACACCAGCTGCTAACAAGGTCTTGAGCAAGGAAGAAGTCTTGGAACGCCAGCCAAACTTGAAGAAAGAAGGTTTGGTAGGAGGTGGGATTTATCTTGACTTCCGTAACAACGATGCGCGTCTCGTGATTGAAAATATCAAACGTGCCAACCAAGACGGTGCTCTCATTGCCAACCACGTTAAGGCAGAAGGCTTCCTCTTTGACGAAAGTGGCAAGATTACAGGTGTTGTAGCTCGTGATTTGTTGACAGACCAAGTCTTTGAAATCAAGGCTCGTCTGGTTATCAACACGACAGGTCCTTGGAGCGACAAGGTACGTAATTTGTCAAATAAGGGAACCCAATTCTCACAAATGCGTCCAACTAAGGGAGTTCACTTGGTAGTGGATTCCAGCAAGATCAAGGTTTCACAGCCAGTTTACTTTGACACAGGTTTGGGTGACGGTCGTATGGTCTTTGTTCTCCCACGTGAAAACAAGACTTACTTTGGTACAACGGATACAGACTACACAGGCGATTTGGAACATCCAAAGGTGACGCAGGAAGATGTAGATTACCTACTTGGTATTGTCAACAACCGCTTCCCAGAAGCAAACATTACCATTGATGATATCGAAAGCAGCTGGGCTGGTCTTCGTCCATTGATTGCAGGCAATAGCGCTTCTGACTACAATGGAGGAAATAACGGAACCATTAGCGATGAGAGCTTCAATAGCTTGATTGCGACTGTCGAAGCTTATCTCTCGAAAGAAAAAACGCGTGAAGATGTTGAGTCTGCTGTCAGCAAGCTTGAAAGCAGTACATCCGAGAAACATTTGGATCCATCTGCAGTTTCTCGTGGTTCGAGCTTGGATCGTGATGACAATGGCCTTTTGACCCTTGCTGGTGGTAAAATCACAGACTACCGTAAGATGGCTGAAGGAGCTATGGAGCGCGTGGTTGATATCCTCAAAGCAGAATTTGACCGTAGCTTTAAACTCATCAACTCGAAGACTTACCCTGTTTCAGGTGGAGAATTGAACCCAGCAAATGTGGACTCAGAAATTGAAGCCTTTGCTCAACTTGGAGTTTCACGTGGTTTGGATAGCAAGGAAGCTCACTATCTGGCAAATCTTTACGGTTCAAATGCACCGAAGGTCTTTGCCCTTGCTCACAGCTTGGAACAAGCGCCAGGACTCAGCTTGGCAGATACCTTGTCCCTTCACTATGCAATGCGCAATGAGTTGGCTCTGAGCCCAGTTGACTTCCTCCTTCGCCGTACCAACCACATGCTCTTTATGCGTGATAGTTTGGATAGCATTGTGGAGCCAGTTCTGGATGAAATGGGACGATTCTATGATTGGTCAGAAGAAGAAAAAGCAGCCTACCGTGCGGATGTCGAAGCAGCTCTTGCTCAAAACGATTTGGCAGAACTAAAAAATTAAGAAAAACTAGAAGAGAGGGAGGGTAGCATTCCTTGTCGCTCGCCCCTTCTTTTAAATGGAGACAAAGATATGATGAAAGAATTATTTGGAGAATTTTTGGGGACTTTAATCCTTATCCTCCTAGGAAATGGTGTTGTAGCAGGTGTGGTTCTTCCTAAAACCAAGAGCAACAATTCAGGATGGATTGTGATTACTATGGGATGGGGAATTGCTGTAGCCGTTGCGGCCTTTGTATCTGGCACGCTCAGTCCAGCCCACCTAAATCCAGCTGTGACGTTTGCTATGGCCTTAAAAGGAACGCTCTCTTGGGGTTCTGTTTTCCCATATATCCTAGCCCAATTCGCAGGAGCGATGGTGGCTCAGATTTTGGTTTGGTTGCAATTCAAACCACATTATGAGGCAGAAGAAAACGCAGGAAATATCCTAGCAACCTTCAGTACTGGCCCTGCCATCAAGAACACAGTATCCAACTTGGTTAGCGAAATCCTTGGCACCTTTGTTTTGCTCTTGACAATCTTTGCCTTGGGACTCTATGACCTTCAGGCAGGATTAGGGACCTTTGCAGTGGGAACGTTGATTGTCGGTATCGGTCTTTCACTAGGTGGGACAACGGGTTATGCCTTGAACCCAGCTCGTGACCTTGGACCTCGCATCATGCACAGCATCTTACCAATTCCAAACAAGGGAGACGGAGACTGGTCTTATGCTTGGATTCCTGTTGTAGGACCTATCCTCGGAGCGTCCCTAGCAGTTCTCGTATTTTCACTTTTCTAAGATAAAAGAGTGATTGGCAACAGAGTTTGAGATGGAAATCTCAGGCTCTTTTTTGATGGCCAAAACATTAATATTTTAACTTATCTTAAAATAAGCTAAAATCAATTTTTAAGTTATGGTAAACAGTTGAAAAAAAGGTTGATAAAGTGGTAAAATGTTAGGAAGATAAGGCAGTAATTGCTGATTTGCATAGCTTTTCTGAAAATTTACAAAAAAAGAAGTCGAATATGAAAAAAAAGAGAACATTTTATATTTTTTGTGTTCAAACATTTCTGTATTTCGTTATTTTGCTTGGTTTGCTTTATTTTTTTAGTTACCTTGGACAGGGGCAAGGTGGCTTTATCTATAACGAATTTTAACTCAAAGGAGAAAACCTATTGTGTCAAATAAATCCATAGTTGATATGATTGAAACGATTGAGCACTTTGCTCAGACACAAGCCAGTTATCCAGTTTACAATGTTTTGGGGCAAGAGCATACTTATGGTGATCTGAAGGCTGATTCGGATAGTTTGGCTGCAGCTATCGACCAACTAGGCTTGCCTGAGAAATCTCCAGTCGTCGTTTTTGGTGGTCAGGAATATGAGATGTTGGCTACCTTTGTAGCGCTAACTAAGTCAGGTCATGCCTACATTCCAATTGACAGCCATTCGGCCTTGGAACGAGTTTCTGCTATCGTAGAAGTTGCAGAGCCAAGTTTGATTATTGCTATCTCAGATTTTCCATTAGAGCAAACTAGCACACCGATGCTGAATTTAAAGCAAGTCCATGAAGCTTTTGCTCAAGCTTCCAGCTACGAGATGACCCATCCAGTCAAGGGAGATGACAACTACTACATTATCTTTACTTCTGGTACGACCGGTAAGCCTAAGGGAGTGCAGATTTCCCATGACAATCTCCTCAGCTTTACCAACTGGATGATTACAGATAAGGAATTTGCGACACCAAGTCGTCCACAAATGCTGGCCCAACCACCCTACTCTTTTGACCTATCTGTCATGTACTGGGCACCGACCTTGGCACTTGGTGGCACGCTTTTCGCTCTTCCTTCAGCCATTACTCAGGACTTCAAAAAACTCTTTGCGACCATCTTTTCCTTGCCAATCGCTATCTGGACCTCGACGCCTTCCTTTGCAGATATGGCCATGTTGTCAGAAGACTTTAATAGTGAGAAAATGCCAGGAATCACGCATTTCTACTTTGATGGTGAAGAATTGACGGTCAAAACAGCTCAAAAACTGCGCGAGCGATTCCCAAATGCTCGTATTATCAATGCCTACGGACCAACAGAAGCGACAGTAGCCCTATCAGCAGTTGCCGTAACAGACGAAATGTTGAAGACTCTCAAACGCCTACCAATCGGCTATACCAAGGCGGATTCTCCAACCTTTATCATTGATGAGGAAGGGAAGAAAGTTCCAAATGGTGAACAGGGAGAAATCATCGTTTCTGGGCCAGCTGTTTCAAAAGGTTATATGAATAATCCTGAAAAAACAGCAGAAGCTTTCTTTGAATTCGAAGGTCTGCCGGCCTACCACACAGGGGATGTAGGAACTATGACAGATGAGGGCTTGCTTCTCTACGGTGGACGGATGGACTTCCAGATTAAGTTTAATGGTTATCGTATTGAGCTTGAAGATGTTTCGCAAAATCTTAATAAGTCTCGCTTTATAGAATCAGCTGTTGCTGTCCCACGCTATAACAAGGATCACAAGGTACAAAATTTACTGGCCTATGTCATCTTAAAAGATGGTGTTCATGAGCAGTTTGAACGGGATATCGATATAACCAAGGCTATCAAGGGAGACTTGGCTGATATCATGATGTCCTATATGATGCCGTCTAAATTCCTATACCGAGACAGCTTACCGCTGACTCCTAATGGTAAGATTGACATCAAGGGCTTGATTAACGAGGTAAACAGCCGATGATGGAATTTTTCAAACAGTTTCCTCATTTGGAACCTTATGGGAATCCACAGTATTTTCTATACATCATCGGTGCGACCTTGCCCATCTTTATCGGCCTCTTTTTCAAGAAACGTTTTGCCTTGTACGAGGTGCTTGTTAGTCTTTTCTTTATCCTAGCCATGTTGACAGGTGGGAAGACGGATCAAATCAGTGCTCTCCTCCTTTATGTCGTTTGGCAGTTACTACTTGTTTTTTTCTACAAAAGGTACAGGAAAAAGCGGGATAGTCAGTGGGTGTTTTATCTGGTTAGCTTTTTATCTTTATTGCCAATTATCTTTGTGAAAGTAGCTCCTTCTATTCATGCTCCCCAGTCCTTGCTTGGCTTTTTGGGAATCTCATACTTGACTTTTCGTTCTGTTGGGATGATCATCGAGCTGAGAGATGGGGTGATTAGGGATTTCACCTTGTGGGAATTTCTCCGTTTTCTTCTCTTTATGCCGACCTTCTCAAGTGGTCCCATTGATCGTTTTAAACGCTTCAATGAAAATTATCAGACTATTCCTGAGCGGGATGAGTTGATGGATATGCTGGAAGAGGCTGTCAAGTATATCATGCTTGGCTTTCTATATAAGTTTATCTTGGCCCATATTCTAGGAGAGATTTTGCTACCTCCTTTAAAGAACTTGGCCCTGCAGACTGGTGGCTTCTTTAACCATTATGCCCTAGCGGTCATGTACACCTTTGGTTTGGAATTGTTCTTTGATTTTGCAGGCTACTCTATGTTTGCCTTAGCCATTTCAAACTTAATGGGGATTCGTAGTCCTATAAACTTCAACAAGCCTTTTTTATCAAGGGATTTAAAGGAATTTTGGAATCGTTGGCACATGAGCCTGTCTTTTTGGTTCCGTGACTTTGTCTTTATGCGGATGGTCATGGTGTTGACTAGAAAGAAGGTCTTTAAGAATCGCAATGTGACTTCAAGTGTCGCCTATATTGTAAATATGTTGATTATGGGATTTTGGCACGGAGTGACCTGGTACTACATCGCCTACGGACTCTTTCATGGGATTGGACTGGTCATCAATGACGCTTGGGTTCGCAAGAAAAAAGCACTCAATAAAGAACGCAAAAAAGCTGGGAAGGCTGCTTTACCTGAGAATCGCTGGATTCAGTTGCTTGGCATGGTTGTCACCTTCCATGTCGTCATGTTTTCATTCTTGATCTTTTCTGGATTCTTGAATGATTTGTGGTTTAAAAAATAAAAGGAAATAAAATATGGATATCAAATCAGAAGTTATCGAAATTATTGATGAGTTGTTTATGGAAGATGTTTCTGACATGATGGATGAGGACCTCTTTGATGCAGGTGTCTTGGATAGCATGGGAACGGTTGAATTGATTGTTGAGATTGAAAATCGTTTTGACATTCGTGTCCCAGTGACGGAGTTCGGTCGTGATGACTGGAATACGGCTAATAAAATCGTAGCAGGTATTACGGAGTTGCAGAATGCTTAAGCGTTTGTGGTTAATCTTTGGCCCTTTGCTTCTTGCTAGTTTTCTTGTTTTCTTACTGATCTTTTTCTATCCAAACAATCCGAGTCATAATTTGACTGAAGAAAAATATTCTGCTGCAGCGATTAGTTCGGAGAGCTTTAAAGAGAGAAGCCAAAAAGTAAGAGCCTTTACGGAACCCAATATGCGCTTTATTCCCTTTTTTGGCTCAAGTGAGTGGATTCGTTTTGATAGCATGCATCCTGCGGTCTTGGCGGAGAAATATAGTCGCCCCTACCGGCCCTACTTTTTGGGACAAGCAGGAGCGGCCTCTCTCAATCAGTATTTCGGTATGCAGCAAATCTTACCAGAAATCGAGGAAAAACAGGCGGTATTTGTCATTTCCCCTCAGTGGTTTACAGAGGAGGACTATGAGCCAGCCTTTTTCCAAAACTACTTTAACAACGATCAGTTGACAGCCTTTCTAGAAAATCAATCGGGAGATATAGGAGCCAAACATGCGGCTAAACGTCTCTTAAAGCAAAATCCAGGAGTCTCTATGAAGGGCATCGTTGAGAAGCTGTCAAAGGGTGAGGAATTATCAGAGGTTGATCATGCTATTATCAAGGCTTTTGCACGTTTTAATGAGCGTCAGGCTTCGCTATTTGGACAATTTTCCATTCGAGGAAAACTCAAGTACAAGGAACATGTGGAGAACTATTTAAAAGATCTTCCGGATCAATTTTCTTATGAGGAGTTAGAAAAAATTGCTCGAAAGGATGCAGAAGCCAATACCAATAACAACGATATGGGAATTGAAAATCAATTTTATAAGACCCAGGTGAAAGACTACCTCGAGAAGTATAAGGGCTATCAAAAAAATTACAATTTCCTCAAGTCGTCTGAATACAATGATTTGCAGTTGGTTCTCAATCAATTTGCCAAATCAAAGGTCAATGTCCTTTTTGTGATCCAGCCTGTCAATAAAAAATGGATGACCCATACAGGGCTCAGCGAGGAAATGTACCAACATGCTGTTGAAAAAATTCGTTACCAGTTAGAAAGTCAAGGTTTCACCAACATTGCTGACTTTTCTAAAAAAGGTGGAGATCCCTACTTTGTCAAGGATACGATTCACATTGGTTGGTTGGGTTGGCTAGCTTTTGATAAGGTTGTCAATCCCTTCTTAACGGATCCGACCCCAGCTCCAGACTATAAAATGAATGACCGCTTCTTCAGCAAGGACTGGGCGACCTATGATGGAAAGATCAAAGATTTTCAATAGATTAAGAAAAAACTTGAACTTTTTGGTTCAAGTTTTTTTGTTAAATAGCGAATATTTGAGAGAGAAATAGGTCAAAAGTTTAAATTTTTTCAGAAATAGCGTATAATGTAATAGAAAAGAAGAAAAGAAGAAAAGAAGAAAAGAAAGGGATTTTAAAATGAACAAACGTTCTTTGTTACCTGTCTTGTCGACAGCCCTGTTAGCTCCAGCCTTCTTAGCTGGACAAGTCTATGCTGAAGAAGCAACTGCCCCTGCAGAAAGTTCAGCTGTCGTAGCGACTCCAGCTACGTCGGCGACTCCAGCTCCTGTTGAGAGCCCTGCGGTACCGGAAACTTCGGCAACTTCAGAAGCAGATGCACCAGCAGAAGCTCCGTCAGCTCCTGCTGAATCTCCTAAAAGCGAAGAAAAGGACACTGTTATCTTACACACCAATGATGTCCACGGTCGTATCGTAGAGGAAAAGGGAGTTATTGGAGATGCTAAGTTAGCGACTGTCATCGAGCAGGAACGCACGAAATCAAATCAAACGACTCTCGTCGTAGATGCGGGAGACGCTTTCCAAGGTTTACCGATTTCCAACTCTACAAAGGGTGAAGCACGCGCCGAAATTCTCAATAAGATGCAGTATGATGCCATGGCAGTAGGAAACCATGAGTTTGACTTTGGTTTAGACGAAGCTAAAAAATACAAGGAAATCTTGAAATTCCCATTACTTAGCTCAAATACCTACGTCAATGGCGCCCGTCTCTTTGAAGCTTCTACAATCGTTGATAAAGATAAGACTGTGGAAGGTGATGAGTTTGTTGTAATCGGCGTGACAACACCTGAAACAGCTACCAAAACTCACCCTAAAAATGTCAAAGGGGTAACCTTTACAGATCCAATCTCCGAGGTGAATAAGGTCATCGAAGAAGTTCAAGCTAAGGCTCGTGCAGAAGGTAAGGACTACAAACACTATGTCGTACTGGCTCACTTGGGTATTGATACTACAACTCCAGTCGAATGGCGTGGCTCAACTTTGGCAGAAGCCTTGTCTAAAAACCCTCGTTTGAAAGGAAAACGCGTAACAGTAATCGATGGTCACTCTCATACAGTAGAATCAACAACCTATGGAGATAATGTTACCTATAACCAGACAGGAAGCTACCTTCATAATGTAGGGAAAATCACCTACAAATCACGTCAGCTTTTGGGCAATCCAACTCAGATTCCGGCTACTGATGCTAAAAAATTACCAGCTAATCCAACAGTTGAAAAACTAGTCAAAGACATTAAACAAAAATACGATGCTGAAAATGCTGTTGAAGTCGTTTCAAACAGCCCTGTAGAACTCAATGGAGATCGTGAAAATGTTCGGGTTCGTGAAACTAACCTCGGAAATGTCGTAGCGGACTCTCTCTATCAGTATGGTCAAACAGGATTTAGCCATCCGACTGACATCGCTGTGACAAATGGCGGTGGCTTGCGTGAAACTATTGCAAAAGGCAAACCGATCACTAAAGGAAATGTCATTGCCGTTCTTCCATTTGGAAATACCATCTCACAAATCCAAGTGACGGGGCAACAAGTTTTGGATATGTTTGAAAAATCACTCGGATCTATCTTGCAGGTCGATAAGGATGGCAAGAAGGTCTTGGATGAGAACGGGCAACCATTGTTGGAGCCAAGTGGTGGTTTCTTGCAAGTTTCAGGTGTGAAGGTCTACTATGATACCAACCTACCATCAGGCAAACGTGTCTTGGCCATCCAGGTCAAAAACCGCACGACTGGTCGTTATGATCTTCTAGACCTCGCAAAAACCTACTATCTTGCAACCAATGATTTCCTAGCTGCAGGTGGCGATGGCTATACGATGTTAGGTGGTGCGCGAGAAGAAGGTCCTTCTATGGATGCAGCCTTTGAAGAGTATCTGAAAACCGCTGATTTGACCCAGTATGAAAAGATCAATCCGAACTCACGGACGATTTCTGTGGATTCTAAAAACTTTAGTCTACCAGTAGAAACGCCTCAAACGAATGCGCCTGCTAACGATGCGACTACAAATGTGCCATTGACTTATGAGGTGGCAGGTCAATTTAGCAAGAAGGCAGTTGTCTCAGAAAAAGCTCTCCCAAATACAGGAAGTGAACAATCCATCTTCTTGCTCTTGATGGGAATGGTAGCTGGTTTGGCAGGTATCTTATCGAGCCGAAAACCAAAGCTAAAATAGGTTAAATTTCACATCTAGAAGAGTCTAGGGAAACGTTTTTACGCCTTTTTCCCTTGACTCTTTTTTGGTTTATGATATAATTAACCAGTAAAGAATCGGCGGCTATCTATGTTTTTTACGAAAAGATAGCTTGGGAAGGAGTAACACATGAGACAGCTTGCACAGGAAATCGATAACTTTTTAAACGAGGTGATCTTGAGATCTGAGAACCAGCATGAAATTCTGATTGGGCATTGCACAAGTGACGTAGCCTTGACCAATACTCAGGAACACATCCTCATGCTCTTGTCAGAAGAATCCTTAACCAACTCGGAGTTGGCTCGTCGTCTCAATGTCAGTCAGGCGGCAGTGACCAAGGCTATCAAGTCTTTAGTCAAAGAGGGTATGTTAGAGACATCCAGAGATCCAAAGGATGCGCGTGTGATCTTTTATCAACTGACAGAGCTAGCTCGACCAGTAGCGGCGGAGCATCATCACCACCATGAGCACACGCTCTCAGCCTATGAACAAGTAGCAAATCAGTTTACTCCAAATGAACAAGAAGTCATCCAGCGGTTTTTAACTGCTTTAGTAGGAGAAATCAAATAATGAGGTATATTACAGTAGAGGACTTATCTTTCTATTATGACAAAGAACCTGTCCTCGAGCATATCAACTACAGTGTTGATAGTGGGGAGTTTGTTACCCTGACTGGTGAAAATGGAGCTGCCAAGACGACGCTGATCAAGGCTAGTCTAGGCATCTTGCAGCCAAGATTTGGCAAGGTAACAATCTCAAAAACAAATACTCATGGTAAAAAGCTTAGGATAGCTTATCTTCCCCAGCAGATTGCCAGTTTTAATGCTGGCTTTCCAAGTACGGTTTATGAATTTGTCAAGTCGGGTCGTTATCCGCGAAAGGGCTGGTTCCGTCGTTTGAATGCCCACGATGAGGAGCATATCAAGGCTAGTCTAGACTCAGTTGGTATGTGGGAACACCGTGATAAACGGATTGGTTCCCTCTCGGGAGGACAAAAGCAACGAGCAGTTATTGCTCGGATGTTTGCTTCTGACCCAGATATTTTTGTCTTGGATGAGCCGACGACAGGGATGGATGCGGGAAGCAAAAATGAATTTTACGAGCTCATGCACCACAGTGCCCACCATCATGGCAAGGCTGTTTTGATGATTACCCATGACCCTGAGGAGGTCAAGGACTATGCGGATCGCAATATCCATCTAGTGCGCAATCAAGACTCGCCATGGCGTTGTTTCAACGTTCATGAAAGCGACCAGGAGGTGGAACATGCTTAGTTTGTTATCTTATGACTTCATGCAGCGTGCCTTCTTGGCGGTCATTGCCATGAGTCTCTTTTCTCCGGTTCTTGGGACTTTCCTTATCTTACGTCGTCAGAGTCTCATGAGCGATACCCTCAGTCACGTTTCTCTATCAGGAGTAGCCTTTGGTCTGGTTTTGGGGATTTCTCCAACTATTTCAACCATCGCTATTGTCTTAATCGCTGCGGTCTTTCTAGAGTATCTCCGGACAGTCTATAAGAACTTTATGGAAATCGGGACTGCCATCCTCATGTCAACAGGACTTGCAGTGTCTCTTATCGTGATGAGTAAGGGGAAAAGTTCGAGTTCAATGAGTTTGGACCAATACCTCTTTGGGTCTATTGTGACCATTAGCCAGGAGCAGGTGCTATTCCTCTTTGCCATTGCTGCGGTCGTTTTGCTCTTGACTTTCTTATTCTTACGTCCCATGTACATCCTGACTTTTGATGAGGACACGGCCTTTGTGGATGGCTTGCCAGTTCGTACCATGTCTATCCTCTTTAACATGGTGACAGGGGTGGCGATTGCCCTTATGATTCCTGCAGCAGGAGCTCTTCTGGTGTCGACTATTATGGTCTTGCCGGCTAGTATTGCCCTTCGTCTGGGGAAAAACTTTAAATCCGTTATGTTACTAGCCAGCGCTATTGGTTTTTTGGGAATGGTGGCAGGACTTTATATTTCCTACTATGCGGAAACACCTGCCAGCGCTAGTATCACCATTATCTTTGTAGCTGTCTTTTTGTTAGTCAGTCTATTGAAACGTTTTATCAAATAGGAGAATGAAATGAAAAAACTGAGCTTACTACTAGCTAGTCTATGTGCCTTGTTTTTAGTGGCTTGTTCCAATCAAAAACAGGCAGATGGGAAGCTAAATATCGTGACAACCTTTTACCCTGTCTACGAATTTACCAAGCAAGTCGCAGGAGATACTGCTAATGTAGAACTCCTCATCGGTGCTGGTACAGAACCTCATGAATACGAACCGTCTGCCAAGGCAGTTGCCAAAATCCAAGACGCAGATACCTTTGTCTATGAAAATGAAAATATGGAAACATGGGTTCCTAAATTGCTAGAATCCTTGGATAAGAAAAAGGTGAAAATCATCAAGGCGACAGGTGATATGCTCCTCTTGCCAGGTGGTGAGGAAGAAGAGGAAGGGCATGATCATGACGGTGAGGGTCACCATCACGACTACGATCCCCATGTTTGGCTTTCACCAGCACGCGCCATCAAACTGGTAGAGCATATCCGTGACAGCTTGTCAGCAGATTATCCTGATAAAAAAGAGACTTTTGAGAAGAATGCAGCTGCCTATATTGAAAAATTGCAAGCATTGGATAAGGCCTACACAGATGGCTTGTCTCAAGCCAAACAAAAGAGCTTTGTGACCCAGCACGCTGCCTTTAACTACCTTGCCTTGGACTACGGTCTCAAGCAAGTATCCATCTCAGGTCTCTCACCAGATGCAGAACCATCAGCAGCACGTTTGGCAGAATTGACCGAGTATATCAAGAAAAACAAGATTTCTTATATCTACTTTGAAGAAAATGCCTCACAAGCCCTCGCCAATACACTTTCAAAAGAAACAGGTGTCAAACTAGATGTGCTCAATCCGCTAGAAAGTCTGACAGAAGAAGCAACCAAGGCTGGTGAGGACTATATCTCCGTGATGGAGAAAAACCTCAAGGCTTTGAAACAAACAACGGACCAAGAAGGACCAGAAATCGAGCCAGAGAAGGAAGAAAACACCAAGACAGTTCACAATGGTTACTTTGAGGATGCAGAAGTCAAAGATCGTACCTTGAGTGACTATGTTGGCAACTGGCAGTCGGTCTATCCTTTCCTTGAGGATGGAACTTTTGATCAAGTCTTTGACTACAAGGCTAAGTTGACTGGCAAGATGACCAAGGATGAGTACAAGGCCTACTATAGAAAAGGCTATCAGACAGATGTGACCAAAATCAACATCACGGACAACACTATGGAATTTGTTCAAGGTGGCCAAAGCAAGAAATTCACCTATAAGTATGTCGGCAAGAAAATCTTGACTTATAAGAAAGGCAATCGTGGCGTGCGCTTCCTCTTTGAAGCAACAGATGCGGACGCTGGACAGTTCAAGTACGTTCAGTTTAGTGACCACAATATCGCCCCAGTCAAGGCAGAACATTTCCATATCTTCTTTGGAGGTACTAGCCAAGAAGCCCTCTTTGAAGAGATGGATAACTGGCCAACCTACTACCCAGATAACCTATCTGGCCAAGAAATCGCCCAAGAAATGTTGGCGCATTGATGCAAGAGAGAATCCCGCAAATCTGCGGGATTTTTTACTGGAAATGATTAGGTTGTTAGGTATTATAGTACCACAGTTGTGCTGTTCACAATGTGATAAAAAGGTCATTTTCTACTGGCTGATTCTCACTTGCTGGCGAATGCAAAAGCTACGATTGTACAAATTATAGAATCTTTTCAGGGGATTTAGGAAGGGAGCTTAGTCATATTGACGCTGCTATCGCTTTTTGTTATAGTCAAAGAGAGAGCGGTCTGGAACAATAGTTTATTCACAGTCTGTGGATAAGTCTGAGGAAGAATGATATCTAATCCATGGTGTTGAAGGATTCTGATAATAGTTCCGTATACTAGTGACTTTCTAGAAAGCTAGTAGAAACCCTAGTACAGGGCTGTTTGATAAAGGTCTGTTTAGGGTGACAGGTGAGCTAGAGACTGAAAAAACTAGTTTTTAGGAATGCTTTCTTATCCACAAGTTGTGGATAACTTTGTGAACAAGAGAAAGAGATGTGAGATGATGACGAACATAAAACCACATGGACCATTACCAAGCCAGGCCCAGCTAGCTTATTTAGAAGATGAACTAGCTACCTTTATCCATTTTGGTCCCAATACCTTTTATGACCAAGAATGGGGAAGTGGGCAAGAGGATCCCAAGCGTTTTAATCCGACCAAGTTGGCTGCGCGTGAATGGGTTCGGGTACTCAAAGAAACAGGTTTTAAAAAGCTGATTTTGGTGGTCAAGCACCACGATGGTTTTGTCCTCTACCCAACAGCTTATACAGATTATTCGGTCAAGGCTAGCCCTTGGAGGGATGAAAAGGGGGACTTGCTCCTTGAGGTTTCCCAAGCTGCAACTGAGTTTGACATGGATATGGGAGTTTATTTATCTCCTTGGGATGCCCATAGTCCCCTTTATCATGTGGACCGAGAAGCGGACTACAATACCTATTATTTGGCTCAGTTGAAGGAAATCTTATCAAATCCCGCTTATGGGAATGCTGGGAAATTTGCCGAGGTTTGGATGGATGGTGCTAGAGGCGAAGGGGCCCAAAAAGTCAACTATGAGTTTAAGACCTGGTTTGAAACCATTCGTGACTTGCAGGGCGATTGTTTGATTTTCTCAACTGAGGGAACTAGTATTCGCTGGATAGGCAATGAACGGGGCTATGCAGGGGATCCCTTGTGGCAAAAAGTCAAGCCAGATCAGTTGGGGACAGAGGCTGCATTAGATTATCTACAGCACGGTGATCCCTCAGGTATGCTGTTTTCAATTGGTGAGGCAGATGTTTCCCTTCGGCCGGGTTGGTTTTACCATGAGGATCAGGATCCTAAGTCTCTCGAGGAATTGGTCGAAATCTACTTTCACTCGGTAGGGCGGGGAACACCTCTCTTACTCAATATTCCGCCTAATACAGATGGATTCTTTGACGAAAAGGATATCCAGCGTCTCTATGAATTTGCTGCCTACCGTGACGAACTCTATAAAGAAGATTTGGCTCTGGGAGCCAAGGTATCTGGCCCTGCTCTATCACCAGACTTTGCCTGTTATCATCTGACAGATGGACGGAAGACCAGTTTTTGGGCAAGTGATGCAGAGTTTCCAATCCCATTAGAGCTCGATTTAGGGACACCTAAAACTTTTGATGTAATCGAGCTGAGAGAAGATTTGAAGCTGGGGCAACGCATCGCTGCTTTCCATGTTCAGGTAGAGTTGGATGGTGTCTGGCAGGAGTTTGGATCTGGTTATACTGTTGGCTACAAACGTCTTTTACGAGGAACAGTCGTTGAGGCGCAGAAGATACGCGTGACCATTACAGAGGCACAGGCTTTGCCTTTGTTGACCAAGATTTCACTCTATAAAACACCTACCTTGTCGAGAAAAGATACCGTTCAGCAACTAGAGTTCTCAGAAAAAAGTCTGGCTGTGATCAAGGGAGAAAATGTCCATTTTACAGTGAAGCGTAGAGAATCTAGCAGTCCTTTAGAGGCTAAGATTTCGATTCAACCAGGGACGGGTGTGCATGGTGTCGCTTATCGGGACGAGATTCAAGTCCTTGCGTTTCAAGTTGGCGAGACTGAAAAAAGGCTAACGCTACCAACCTTGTATTTTGCAGGAGATAAAAGCTTAGATTTTTATCTGAATCTGACGGTAGATGGGCAGCTGGTTGACCAGCTTCAAGTCCAAGTTTCATAAAAGAAGAACCTTTGCGCGATGCAAAGGTTCTTTTGGTTAGGAGTGATTTGGTAGCCAGCTGAGGGTGAAGGTCAGTTGCTCAGCTTTCAAGAGGTCTTGGTGTTGAATGCTAGATACTATGGTCTTGTCCAATCGGCATTCTTTGACAAAGTTGAAATGGCTGTGGTTTTGCTCGGCATGGATATCCAGCCATTTATTTTCCTTAGCTAGGTAGATACGGAGATGGTCAAAGAGAGGGATTCCGAGATCGTAACTTGGTTTGCCCGGACAGATCGGGTAGAATCCAAGAGCTGACCAGATGTACCAAGCAGAGAGACTGCCATTGTCCTCATCGCCAGGATAGGCTTCCCAGCTGGGGTGAAAGGCTTTCTGACGCAAGGTTTTGATGAGTAGAGCAGTGTAGTCAGTGTAGTCGCTGTAGCGAAAGAGATAAGGTATGTGGAAGCTAGGCTGGTTGGAAATGGCGAGTTGTCCAAAGGGAGCTGTCGCCATCTCGCTCATTTCATGAATCTCGTAACCATAGCCGGTGGTTTCAAAGAGGGGAGCACCCTGACAGGCTTTCAAAAGATAGTGGCTGAAAGCTTCTTTTCCGCCCATAAGCTGGATTAAGTCTGGGATGTCATGGAGGACGCCTAAAGTCGCTTGAATGGCAGAGCATTCGGCGTAGTCGCGTCCCCAACTATAGGGAGAGAAGTCAGGGCGGAAGTTGCCTTGGCTATCTCGCGCACGCATGTAGCCCGTCGCAGTGTCAAATAGATGGCGGTAATTTTGTGACGAAGTTCTATAAGTTTTCGCGATGTCATTCTGACCTAGTTTTTCGGCACAGCTGGCGATACAAAAGTCACTATAGGCGTAGTCAAGGGTGTGACTGACGCTTTCGTGATTGTCTGTGGATAGATAGCCTAGTTCTTGGTATTGGGCTAGTCCGTGACGACCATTGATGCCGAGAGGGTCGGACTTAGAGGCTGTCTCCAGCATGGCCTGGAGGAGTTCTTCTTCTAAGTCGGGAGCCATATCCTTGCAGGTGCTATCTGCGATAATACCGTCCAATAGAATACCTGGCATCATGCCACGTTCATCTGGGGCCAGCCATTTTGGCAGGAATCCAGTATCGCGGTAGCTATTGAGAAAGCCTTCTAAAAAGAGACGATAGTGTTCTGGTATGATAAGGGCAAAGAGGGGGAAGGTGGTGCGAAAGGTATCCCAGAAGCCATTGTTGCTAAAGAGGACGCCGGGTTTGACAGTACCAGTAGCCAGGTCCATATGGATGGCTTGCCCTGATTCATCAACCTCATAAAAAGTCTGCGGGAAGAGAAAGATTCTGTAAAGGCAGTGATCAAAGAAGGTTCGGTCAGCTTCTCCTGTCTCCATAATATCAAAACGATGGAGGAGGTTTTCCCAGTCCGCTTTCGCACTTGCTTTACAGCTATCAAAGTCCGTTTGAGGTAGATTAAGCAGAGCTTGAGAAGGCGAGATGAAAGAAGTTGCTAGCTGGATTTCGGCTTGACTACTTGCTAAGTCAATTCGCCAGTCTTCACCTTCTTGGCTGACAGCAAGAATATCCGTATTCATTTGTAGGGCAGTAAAGAGTATCAGCGGATTTTTATTGGTCTCTGTTTTACCTTCTTGTCGTAGGGCCAGAGTCCGCTTATCTACCAGCTCCACTGTCAGTTCATCTTCTGCGTGAAGATAGAGGGCGAGGGCTTTGCCTTGCTTTTGCTCCAAACGAATAGAAGCGCCATAGCAAGTCGGTGTGAGCTGGGTTTCAATCTGATAGCGCAGAGAAAAGAGTTTCAAATAGTGAGGCTGGAAGCAAGCTTTGTCTATATCATAAGAAGACTGGCGGTGAAAGAGACTGTCTCCCCCAAGCTGGCCGGTGACAGGTGTCAGAAGCAGCCAAGAGTAGTCGCCAATCCAAGGACTGGGCTGGTGGGTTAATCGAATCCCCTGAAAAATGGGCAGATGCGGATCGAAGAACCAAGCTCCCTCCTGGTCACTGGTCTGAGGCACAAAATAATTCATCCCGAAAGGGACGCCCGTGTAGGGCAGGGTATTTCCTCGAGAAAAGGCGTGTTTGCTGGCAGTCCCAAAGCGGGTATCGATGGTTTCGAGTAGTGGTTTCATAGTCTTTCCTTTAGCTGTTTTCCTACATTATATCAGAAAAATGAGACCTTTAGAGATGGGGTTCGAAAGTAAGCAATTTTGTAGAAAAATGACTATCATTTGTGTATGTATTTTCTGTCTCAAAAACTATATACTGAACATGAAACTTGTTTGAAAGAGGAAATTGCACGATGATTTATTCGAAAGAAATTGTTAGAGAATGGCTGGACGAAGTAGCAGAGCGGGCTAAGGACCATCCGGAGTGGGTAGATGTCTTCGAGCGTTGCTATACAGACACCTTGGACAATACAGTTGAAATCTTAGAAGATGGCTCAACTTTTGTCTTAACTGGGGATATTCCTGCCATGTGGCTTCGGGATTCGACAGCACAACTTAGACCCTACCTGCATGTGGCAAAAAAAGATCCTCTCTTGCGTCAGACCATTGCAGGTTTGGTTAAGCGTCAGATGACCTTGATTCTCAAGGATCCTTATGCCAATTCCTTTAACATTGAGGAGAACTGGAAGGGGCACCATGAGACTGACCACACAAACCTTAACGGCTGGATTTGGGAGCGTAAGTACGAGGTGGACTCGCTTTGCTATCCTTTGCAGTTGGCTTATCTCCTTTGGAAAGAGACTGGCGAGACCAGTCAGTTTGATGAGACTTTTGTCGCAGCGACCAAGGAAATCCTTCATCTCTGGACAGTGGAACAAGACCACAAGAATTCACCTTATCGTTTTGTCCGTGATACAGACCGCAAGGAAGATACTCTGGTAAATGATGGCTTTGGACCTGACTTTGCGGTGACAGGTATGACTTGGTCAGCCTTCCGTCCAAGTGATGACTGCTGTCAGTATAGCTATTTGATTCCGTCCAATATGTTTGCTGTCGTTGTCTTGGGTTATGTGCAAGAAATCTTTGCAGAACTAGACCTAGCTGATAGCCAAAACATCGTGGAAGACGCTAAACGTCTGCAAGCAGAGATCCAAGAAGGTATCGAAAACTACGCTTATACCACCAATAGTAAGGGCGAAAAGATTTACGCCTTTGAAGTGGATGGTCTAGGAAATGCTAGCATCATGGACGACCCTAACGTACCAAGTTTGTTAGCTGCTCCATATCTTGGTTATTGTGCGATTGACGATGAGGTTTACCAAGCAACTCGTCGGACCATTTTGAGCCCTGAAAATCCTTACTTCTACCAAGGAGAATACGCTAGCGGTCTCGGAAGTTCTCATACCTTCTACCGCTATATCTGGCCAATCGCCCTTTCTATCCAAGGCTTGACAACAAGAGATAAGGCGGAGAAGAAATTCTTGCTGGACCAGCTGGTTGCCTGCGATGGTGGCACAGGTGTCATGCACGAAAGCTTCCACGTAGATGATCCAACGCTCTACTCTCGCGAATGGTTCTCTTGGGCCAACATGATGTTCTGTGAGTTGGTCTTGGACTACTTGGATATCCGCTAATACTCTTCGAAAATCTCTTCAAACCACGTCAGCTTCACCTTGCCGTAGGTATGGTTACTGACTTCGTCAGTTCTATCCATAACCTCAAAACAGTGCTTTGAGCAGCCTGCGGCTAGCTTCCTAGTTTGCTCTTTGATTTTCATTGAGTATAAGGAACACGCTTTAGCGCAACTGATTCTCGGAAAGAATCACAATTTTACATTTAAAACGTTAAAAATAAAAATTTAAGTTAGAATGAGGTTTTACTTCATGGAAAATGTTGTTGTACATATTATCTCACACAGTCACTGGGATCGTGAGTGGTACTTACCTTTTGAAAGCTACCGTATGCAGTTGGTGGAGTTGTTTGACAATCTTTTTGATCTCTTTGAAAATGACCCTGAGTTCAAGAGTTTCCACTTGGATGGACAAACTATTGTCCTTGATGACTATTTGGAAATTCGCCCTGAAAATCGCGACAAAGTCCAACGTTACATCGACCAAGGAAAACTCAAAATTGGTCCCTTTTACATCTTGCAGGATGATTACTTGATTTCAAGTGAAGCCAACGTCCGCAACACCTTGATTGGTCAAGCAGAATGTGCAAAATGGGGCAAATCCACTCAGATTGGTTACTTCCCAGATACCTTTGGAAATATGGGACAAGCTCCTCAAATTCTTCAAAAATCAGGTATTCACGTGGCAGCCTTTGGCCGTGGTGTCAAGCCGATTGGATTTGACAACCAAGTCCTCGAAGATGAGCAGTTTACTTCTCAGTTTTCAGAAATGTACTGGCAGGGTGCGGACGGAAGTCGTGTCCTCGGTATCCTCTTTGCCAACTGGTATAGTAATGGGAATGAAATCCCAGTTGATAAGGATGAGGCCCTGACTTTCTGGAAACAAAAATTGTCAGACGTGCGTGACTATGCTTCGACCAATCAATGGTTGATGATGAACGGCTGTGACCACCAGCCTGTACAGCGCAATCTGAGTGAAGCCATTCGTGTGGCCAATGAACTCTTCCCAGATGTGACTTTTGTTCATAGTTCCTTTGATGACTATGTCCACGCAGTAGAAAGTGCTCTACCAGAGCAGCTATCAACGGTTACAGGTGAGTTGACAAGTCAGGAAACAGATGGTTGGTACACGCTTGCTAATACTTCTTCATCACGCATTTACCTCAAACAATCCTTCCAAGAAAATAGCAATCTCCTAGAACAAGTAGTGGAGCCATTGACTGTCATCACTGGTGGTCACAACCATAAGGACCAGTTGACCTATGCTTGGAAAGTCCTTCTACAAAATGCGCCACATGACAGTATCTGTGGCTGTAGTGTGGACGAGGTTCACCGTGAGATGGAAACACGTTTTGCCAAGGTCAACCAAGTCGGAAATTTCGTTAAGACCAATCTTCTCAACGAGTGGAAGGGTAAAATTGCAACCCACGAAGCCCAAAGCGATCATCTCTTTACGGTCATCAACACAGGCTTGCATGACAAGGTTGACACTGTCAGCACCGTGATTGATGTGGCGGTTTGTGATTTCAAAGAATTGCACCCAACAGAAGGCTATAAGAAGATGGTAGCCTTGACCTTGCCAAGCTACCGTGTCGAAGACTTGGAAGGACATGCTATAGAAGCGAAAATCGAAGATTTGGGAGCTAATTTTGAGTATGATTTGCCAAAAGACAAGTTCCGTCAGGCTCGTATCGCTCGACAAGTGCGCGTAACAGTCCCTGTTCATCTAGCACCTCTCTCTTGGACAACCTTCCAATTGCTCGAAGGAGAACAAGAACACCGTGACGGTATTTACCAAAATGGAGTGATTGATACGCCATTTGTAACGGTCAGTGTGGATGAAAATATCACAGTCTACGACAAGACAACTCATGAAGCTTATGAAGATGTTATTCGCTTTGAAGACCGTGGTGACATCGGAAATGAGTACATCTATTTCCAACCAAAAGGAACAGAGCCTATCTACGCAGAACTCAAAGGCTGTGAAGTCTTGGAAAATACAGCACGTTTTGCTAAGATCTTACTCAAGCATGAATTGACAATTCCAGTAAGTGCAGACGAAAAACTGGATGGAGAACAAAGAGGCATCATCGAGTTTATGACGCGTGAAGCTGGACGCTCAGAAGAATTGACAACCCTTCCTCTGGAAACAGAGATGACCGTCTTTGTTGACAATCCACAAATCCGCTTCAAGACTCGCTTTACCAACACTGCCAAGGACCACCGTATCCGTCTCTTGGTCAAGACTCATAATACGCGTCCAAGCAATGATTCTGAAAGCATTTATGAGGTGGTGACACGACCAAATAAACCAGCAACTTCATGGGAAAATCCTGAAAATCCTCAACACCAACAAGCCTTTGTCAGTCTATATGATGATGAAAAAGGGGTGACAGTGGCCAATAAAGGATTGCACGAGTATGAAATCCTTGGAGACGACACCATTGCCGTGACCATTCTTCGTGCCTCAGGTGAGTTAGGTGACTGGGGTTACTTCCCAACACCAGAGGCTCAATGCTTGCGTGAGTTTGAAGTTGAGTTTACACTTGAGTGCCACCAAGCAGGGGAACGCTTCTCCGCTTTCCGTCGTGCCAAAGCCTTTCAAACACCATTCACTAGTCTTCAAGTTGCTAAACAAGAAGGAAGTGTTGCTGCGACTGGTAGCCTCTTGAGTCATGCGGCACTCAGCTCACCACAAGTTTGCCCAACAGCCTTTAAAGTGGCGGAAAATGAAGAAGGATATGTACTTCGTTACTACAATATGAGCCAAGAAAATGTGCGCATATCTGAACACCAACAAACCATTCTTGACTTACTTGAACGACCATATCCAGTTCATTCAGGACTATTGGCTCCACAAGAAATTCGTACAGAATTGATTAAAAAAGAAGAAATTTAATAGTTATAAAGTGTTCTATAACTAATACTATGAGATAGAAAGGAGGGGCGAAAGAGTTAGGATGAACTACTGATTCGTCCCTTTTTTGGTGAAAATATGACGATTGCAACCATTGATATTGGAGGAACTGGCATTAAGTTTGCCAGTCTGACTCCTGATGGAAAAATACTAGATAAGACAAGTACACCGACACCAGAAAACTTGGAGGATTTACTGACTTGGCTAGACCAACGTCTGTCGGAGAAAGATTATAAGGGCATTGCCATGAGCGTTCCAGGCGCGGTCAATCAAGAAACAGGTGTGATTGAGGGGATCAGTGCTGTGCCTTACATCCATGGTTTTTCTTGGTATGAGGCCCTTGCTCATCATCAACTACCTGTCCATCTAGAAAATGATGCCAACTGTGTTGGACTTAGTGAACTGCTGGCTCACCCAGAGATTGAAAATGCAGCCTGTGTCGTGATTGGGACTGGAATCGGCGGAGCCATGATTATCAATGGCAAGCTTCACCGAGGTCGCCATGGCTTGGGTGGAGAGTTTGGCTACATGACAACCATTGCACCTGCTGAAAAACTCAACAACTGGTCGCAACTAGCGTCAACTGGAAATATGGTTCGATATGTGATTGAAAAATCTGGTCAGACTGACTGGGACGGACGCAAGGTTTACCAAGAAGCTGCAGCTGGCAATGCCCTTTGCCAAGAAGCCATTGAGCGCATGAACCGTAATCTGGCTCAAGGCTTGCTCAATATCCAGTATCTGATCGATCCAGATGTCATTAGTCTGGGAGGCTCTATCAGTCAAAATCCAGATTTTATCCAAGGCGTCAAAAAAGCTGTTGATGCATTTGTCGAAACCTACGAAGAATACACGGTCACACCAGTTATCCAAGCTTGCACCTATCATGCAGATGCCAATCTCTATGGTGCCCTTGTCAACTGGCTACAGGAGGAAAATCAGTGGTAAGATTTACAGGACTTAGTCTCAAACAAACTCAGGCAATCGACTTGCTGACAAAGCATATCTCTTTACCAGATGTGGAAGTTGTAGTCGCTCAGTCTAATCAAGCCTCTATCTCTATCAAGGGTGAGGGAGGACACTATCACCTGACTTATGACAAACCTTACCAACTCTATCGTGCCTTGTCTTTATTAGCAACAGCTCTAGTAGAAGGTGATAAAGTAGGGATTGAGGAGCAGGCGGCTTATGAAGAGTTGGCCTACATGGCTGACTGTTCGCGAAATGCAGTGTTAAATGTGGCTTCTGCCAAGCAGATGGTTGAGGTCTTGGCTCTCATGGGTTACTCAACCTTTGAACTTTACATGGAAGACACCTATCAGATTGAGGGGCAGCCTTATTTTGGTTATTTCCGTGGAGCTTATTCGGCTGAGGAGTTGCAGGAAATCGAAGCCTATGCCCAGCAGTTTGATATGACCTTTGTGCCTTGTATCCAGACCTTGGCCCACTTGTCGGCCTTCGTCAAATGGGGTGTTAAGGAAGTGCAAGAACTCCGTGATGTAGAGGACATTCTCCTTATTGGCGAAGAAAAGGTTTATGATTTGATTGATGGCATGTTTGCCACTCTATCTAAACTGCAGACTCGCAAGGTCAATATCGGGATGGACGAAGCCCACTTGGTTGGTTTGGGACGCTACCTCATCTTGAACGGTGTTGTGGACCGTAGTCTCCTCATGTGCCAACACTTGGAGCGTGTGCTGGATATTGCAGACAAGTATGGTTTCCACTGCCAAATGTGGAGTGACATGTTTTTCAAACTCATGTCAGCAGATGGCCAGTACGACCGTGATGTGGAAATTCCTGAGGAAACTCGTGTCTACCTAGACCGTCTCAAAGATCGTGTAACCTTGGTTTATTGGGATTATTACCAAGATAGCGAAGAAAAGTACAACCGTAACTTCCGCAATCACCACAAGATTAGCCAAGATATCGCATTCGCAGGCGGGGCTTGGAAATGGATTGGTTTTACCCCACACAACCATTTCAGCCGTCTAGTGGCTATCGAGGCTAATAAAGCTTGTCGTGCTAATCAAATCAAAGAAGTCATCGTAACTGGTTGGGGGGACAATGGTGGGGAAACTGCCCAGTTTTCTATCCTACCCAGCTTGCAAATCTGGGCAGAACTTAGCTACCGCAATGACCTAGATCGCTTGTCAGCCCATTTCAAGACCAATACGGGTCTATCGGTTGAGGACTTTATGCAGATTGACCTTGCCAACCTCTTGCCAGACTTGCCAGGCAACCTCAGTGGTATCAATCCCAACCGCTATGTCTTTTATCAGGATGTTCTTTGCCCGATTCTTGACAGACACATGACACCTGAACAGGACAAACCGCACTTCGCTCAGGCCGCTGAAACGCTTGCTGAAATCAAAGAAAAAGCTGGTGCCTACTCTTACCTCTTTGAAACTCAGGCCCAGTTGAACCAGATTTTAAGCAGTAAAGTGGATGTGGGACGACGCATTCGTCAGGCCTACCAAGCGGGTGATAAAGAAAATCTGAAAGAAATCGCAAGACAAGAATTACCAAAACTCAGAAGCGAGATTGAACACTTCCATGCCCTCTTTAGCCGTCAATGGTTGAAAGAAAACAAGGTCTTTGGTTTGGATACGGTTGATATCCGTATGGGCGGACTTTTGCAACGCATCAAACGTGCAGAAAGCCGCATCGAGGCTTATCTGGCAGGACAGATTAACCGCATCGATGAGCTAGAAGTAGAAATCTTACCATTTACTGACTTCTACGCAGACAAGGATTTCGCAGCAACTACAGCCAACCAGTGGCACACCATTGCGACAGCTTCGACGATTTATACGACTTAGGCATCTTTTCCGAGTCAGAGTGTTTCTCGTGAAACCTATTTCTTATAAAAAACTTCTCCACATAAAATAATTTGTGGAGTTTTTTCTATAATTAGTAGTTTAACCTAGCCTTCAAATAGGAGTATACTAATAATGTAATCGTTATCAAACCTAAAAATTCGATGAAATCAGTTTTTAGGAATAAAAAGGGAGGAAATTATGAAAAAGTTTTCAAAGACCTTGAGAGATAACTGGATCTTTCTCTTGATGGTTTTACCAGGGGCACTCTGGTTGATTCTATTCTTTTACATTCCAGTATTTGGGAATGTGGTCGCCTTTAAAGACTACCATATGACCAGTAATGGTTTCATAGATAGTATTGTGAATAGTAAATGGGTCGGGTTAGATAATTTCAGATTCTTGTTTAGTTCAAAAGATGCCTTTATCATCACTCGAAATACCGTTCTTTACAATCTCGGGTTTATCTTTATCGGTTTGATTGTATCAGTAGGGATTGCCATCATCCTCAGCGAGCTCCGCTCTAAGAGAATGGTTAAGATTTTCCAAACGTCTATGTTGTTCCCTTACTTCCTGTCATGGGTTATCATCAGTTTCTTTACAGATGCCTTCCTAAACATTGACAAAGGGGTTTTCAACCATTTCCTAACATCCATTGGCATGAAGGAAGTCAACTTCTACGCTGACTTAGGCATTTGGCCATACCTTCTCCTTTTCCTAGGTATTTGGAAAGGCTTTGGATATAGCAGTGTCATGTATTATGCGACGATCATGGGAATTGACCCAACCTACTACGAAGCAGCAACAGTGGACGGGGCTAGCAAGTGGCAACGTATTCGCAACGTAACCATTCCTCAGTTGACTCCGCTTGTAACTGTATTGACCATCCTTGCAGTCGGAAATATCTTCCGTGCAGACTTCGGTCTCTTCTATCAAATCCCGCACAATGCTGGTCAGCTTTACAATGTAACCAACGTTTTGGACGTCTATGTCTTTAATGGTTTGACTCAGACAGCAGATATCGGCATGGCTTCAGCAGCCGGTCTTTACCAATCCGTTGTCGGTTTGATTCTGGTTATCCTATCAAACTTGCTTGCAAGACGAGTCGATCCAAACTCAGCTTTGTTCTAGAAAGGAGGAGAATATGGCAGAAAAGAAAATTAAAAAAGAAAAAATCGATAATGTCGGCATTCACTCCTTCAGTAAGAAAGCAGATATCTTCTTTAGTATCATCTCTGGTTTGATCGCTCTTTCTTGTATCTTGCCCTTTATCTTCGTTATCATCATTTCGGTGACAGATGAAAAGAGCATCCTCCAGTATGGATATAGCTTTTTCCCTTCGAAATTTGGTGTAGATGGATTCCAGTTCCTAGCTCAGTTTAAAGATAAGATCCTCCAAGCGCTCTTTATCTCAGTTTTTGTAACCGTAGTTGGAACAGTGACCAACGTCTTCATTACAACCACTTATGCCTACGCCATCTCACGTACAACCTTTAAGTACCGCAGATTCTTTACGATCTTCGCTCTTCTTAGTATGTTGTTCAATGCTGGTTTGGTACCAGGCTATATCGTGGTCACTCGCCTGCTTCAACTTGGTGATACCGTTTGGGCCTTGATTGTTCCAATGCTTCTCTCACCATTCAACATCATTTTGATGCGTTCCTTCTTCAAGAAGACCATTCCAGAAGCCATTCTCGAATCTGCTCGTATCGATGGTGCCAGTGAAGCTCGGATCTTCTTCCAGATTTGTTTGCCCCTGTCACTTCCAGGTATCGCAACCATTACGCTTTTGACAGCTCTTGGTTTCTGGAATGACTGGTTCAACGCCCTTCTTTATATCAAGAGTGACAACTTGTATCCATTGCAATATTTGCTCATGCAAATCCAACAAAATATGGACTACATTGCAAAAGCAGTCGGCCTATCTGGCCAACTGGGAGTTGCTCTACCAAAAGAAACAGGTCGTATGGCCATGGTTGTTGTTGCAACCCTTCCGATTGCCATTCTGTATCCATTCTTCCAACGCTACTTTGTAAAAGGTTTGACCATCGGTGGTGTGAAAGAATAGGACTTACTGAGAAACATCGTTTCTCCCTTCCCAACTTCATCTTAGTGGCTGAAGTTAAAATCATTAAATCGTTTATAAGTTTAAAAATAAAAAAAGGAGTTTTTATCATGAAAAACTGGAAAAAATATGCTTTTGCATCTGCTAGCGTAGTAGCTTTGGCTGCAAGTCTTGCTGCTTGTGGAAACCTTACAGGTAACAACAAAAAAGCTGCAGATACTGCTTCAGGTGAAAAACCTGTAATCAAAATGTACCAAATCGGTGACAAACCAGACAACTTGGATGAATTGCTAGAAAATGCAAACAAAATCATCGAAGAAAAAGTCGGTGCTAAATTGGATATCCAATACCTCGGATGGGGTGACTATGATAAGAAAATGTCTGTTATCACATCATCTGGTGAAAACTATGATATCGCATTTGCGTCTAACTATGTCGTAAATGCTCAAAAAGGTGCTTATGCTGACTTGACTGAATTGTATAAAAAAGAAGGAGCAGAGCTTTACAAAGCACTTGACCCAGCTTACATCAAAGGGAACACTGTAAACGGTAAGATCTATGCAGTACCAGTTGCAGCTAACGTTGCATCATCTCAAAACTTTGCCTTCAACGGAACTCTTCTTGCTAAATACGGTATCGATATTTCAGGTGTAACTTCATACGAAACACTTGAGCCAGTCTTGAAACAAATCAAAGAAAAAGCTCCAGATGTAGTACCATTTGCGGTTACGAAGAACTTTATCCCATCTGATAACTTTGACTACCCAGTACCAAATGGACTTCCATTTGTTATCGACCTTGAAGGAGACACTACTAAGATTGTAAACCGTTACGAAGTACCTCGTTTCAAAGAACACTTGAAGACTCTTCACAAATTCTATGAAGAAGGATACATTCCAAAAGACGTAGCAACCAGCGACACTTCATTTGACCTTCAACAAGATACTTGGTTCGTTCGTGAAGAAACAGTAGGACCAGCTGACTACGGTAACAGCTTGCTCTCACGTGTTGCGAACAAAGACATCCAAATTAAACCAATCACTAACTTTATCAAGAAAAACCAAACAACACAAGTTGCCAACTTTGTTATCTCAAACAACTCTAAGAACAAAGAAAAATCAATGGAAGTGTTGAACCTCTTGAACACGAACCCAGAACTCTTGAACGGTCTTGTTTACGGTCCAGAAGGCAAGAACTGGGAAAAAATTGAAGGTAAAGAAAACCGTGTACGCGTCCTTGATGGCTACAAAGGAAATACTCACATGGGTGGATGGAACACTGGTAACAACTGGATTCTTTACATCAACGAAAACGTTACAGACCAACAAATTGCAGATTCTAAGAAACAATTGGCAGAAGCTAAAGAATCTCCAGCACTTGGATTCATCTTTAACACTGACAGTGTGAAATCTGAAATCTCAGCAATCTCTAACACAATGCAACAATTCGATACAGCTATCAACACTGGTACTTTAGACCCAGAAAAAGCAATCCCAGATTTAATGGCAAAATTGAAATCTGAAGGTGCCTACGAAAAAGTATTGAACGAAATGCAAAAACAATACGACGAATTCTTGAAAAACAAAAAATCATAAAATCGATTGATTTCGTGTATTCATTCCTAATTCCTAAAAATGTGATCACTGCCTTCCTTAGTTCTCTAGGGGAGGTAGTGATTTTTAGGATGTAAACATGAAAAGAGTAGTTCTGAGGGTTTATGCGATGTGATACACATGTATCTACAGGAGGTCTATCATGAAAAAGTATCAACTTCTATTCAAAGTGAGTGCTGTCTTATCTTACCTATTTTTCGTATTTGGCCTTTCCCAGCTGACGCTTATTGTCCAAAACTATTGGCAATTTTCTTCCCAGATTGGCAATTTCTTCTGGATTCAAAATATCTTGAGTTTGCTATTTAGCGGAGTCATGATTTGGATTCTGGTTAAGACAGGCCATGGTTATCTCTTTCGCATTCCAAGAAAAAAATGGCTTTGGTATTCGATTTTGACAGTATTAGTGGTAGTGTTCCAGATCTCTTTTAACGTTCAGACAGCTAAACATGTTCAGTCAACTGCGGAAGGTTGGGCTGTATTAATTGGTTATAGTGGGACTAACTTTGCAGAGCTAGGTATTTATATAGCCCTGTTCTTTCTGGTTCCACTGATGGAAGAGTTAATCTATAGAGGATTACTGCAACACGCTTTCTTTAAGCATTCGCGATTTGGTCTTGATTTGCTTCTTCCTTCTACTTTATTTGCTCTCCCTCATTTTTCAAGCCTGCCTAGTCTGTTAGATATCTTCGTCTTTGCAACAGTTGGAATCATCTTTGCTGGTTTGACCCGCTATACCAAGAGCATTTATCCTTCCTATGCGGTGCATGTGATCAATAATATTGTAGCGACCTTGCCATTTTTGCTGACTTTTTTACATAGGGTGTGGTAAAATACTGGCAGGCGAGTTAGGAATTATAGTGTTTCAATTTATAAGCGAATTTCAGGAGGAAAATGAGAATGACACCATTAAAATGGTTTGCTGGAGGAAGTGAAAGACGTTGTGAAGCCATGACGATCATTGATTATCTATTGGAAGATATAAAGTCTGCGCCTCAACTTGCTCCCCTGAAAAATCAGTTAGTGATTTATCAAAAACGATTAGAGGATGATGGGACCTCTACTCCATTTATTCTAAGCCAAATGAACGTTGACATCTCACGTGTGTTGATTGATAACAAGCTAAGTTTGTCAGAAAGTCAAGCTAAGCAAATCAAAAAATTGAGAGAATTATCTGCGATTCGGTATGGTTACTGATGAAGTGCAGGGATAAATTCCTTTCTATAATTTTCGGTCAAATAAATTGCATTCGTTTTCCCAAGTGGGTATACTAGTATAGTTGAATGAAAAATTCTGAAAATTTAAGAATAGAAAAGAGAACAAATCTTATGGCAAAAGATATTCGTGTCTTACTTTACTACCTTTATACTCCAATTGAAAACGCAGAGCAATTTGCGGCAGATCACTTGGCTTTCTGTAAATCAATCGGTCTCAAAGGCCGTATCCTAGTCGCTGACGAGGGGATTAACGGGACTGTTTCAGGTGACTACGAAACAACTCAAAAATACATGGACTACGTTCACAGCCTCCCAGGCATGGAGGACCTCTGGTTCAAGATTGACGAAGAAAATGAACAAGCCTTCAAGAAGATGTTTGTTCGCTACAAGAAAGAAATTGTCCACCTTGGTTTGGAAGACAACGATTTTGACAACGACATCAATCCACTTGAGACAACAGGTGCTTACTTGTCTCCAAAAGAGTTCAAAGAAGCCCTTCTTGACGAAGATACCGTTGTTCTTGACACACGTAACGATTATGAGTACGACCTAGGACATTTCCGCGGGGCTATCCGCCCAGACATCCGCAACTTCCGTGAGTTGCCACAATGGGTCCGTGACAACAAGGAAAAATTCATGGACAAGCGTGTTGTGGTTTACTGTACAGGTGGCGTTCGCTGTGAGAAATTCTCAGGCTGGATGGTCCGTGAAGGCTACAAAGATGTCGGCCAATTGCACGGAGGAATCGCAACTTACGGTAAAGACCCAGAAGTCCAAGGTGAGCTTTGGGATGGGAAAATGTACGTCTTTGACGAGCGTATTGCCGTAGATGTTAACCATGTCAATCCAACCATCGTAGGGAAAGACTGGTTTGATGGAACACCATGTGAACGTTATGTCAACTGTGGAAATCCCTTCTGTAACCGTCGTATCCTAACATCAGAAGAAAATGAAGACAAGTACCTTCGTGGATGCTCACACGAGTGCCGTGTTCACCCACGCAACCGCTATGTTTCAGAAAATGAATTGACACAAGCAGAAGTGATCGAGCGCCTAGCAGCTATCGGTGAAAGCTTGGATCAAGTCGCTACAGTATAAAGCAAACAGCCTTTAGGGCTGTTTTTCTATGCTTTTTATCTAAAAATCTAAAATTTGTTTCTGTATCTTTCAGGATAATAGGTTATACTATATGTAAACGATTTCAAAGGAGGCCAGTTATGGCGAAAACATTTTTTATCCCAAATAAAGAAAGCATTCTAGGACAACAGGAGGTCTTGACTGCCAAGTCCATCTTAGCCTTGGTAGAGGGCTTGGAGTCACACAGTTATGATGCAGTCTATCTCCGTCAACCCCTCAATCGTCTCGAATACATGGAGTGTGGGATTGTAGGTCAGTCGCAATTTCTCTTCAAAGTCAACTATGCGGATAGCCGAAAAGGCTATCAAGTGGTGATTCCAGACTTCCTTACCAGAGCGGACTGGGAGATTGTAGAAGCTCTCCTCCAAGCCCTATCAAGCAAGTTGGGGCAAGTGGTAGAAGGGCTAGAAGACTTTGACTTTGAAGCTTATTTCCGACAAACGGTCAAGCATTATCTAGCGGATAAGGCGACTCGTCTGGTCTATTGCCAAGGACTCTTGTCACCTATCTATCTCAACAAGGAATACCTCGAGAGCTTTTTGGCTGAGGATGGATTGGCACGTTTTGAAGAGCTAGTCAAGAAGGTTCAAGGCTCTGATGCCTACCTTGCCAGTGTGAAATTTTACCCAGACGCTCAAGGAAGGGTGCATGGTATCTACCACCTAGCCCAGGGAGTCAAGACAATTTTGCCAAAGGAACCCTTTGTACCAGCTCCTTATACGGAGCAGCTGGCAGGCAAGGAGCTTATTTGGGAGATTGACCTAGTGACGATTTCTGGTGATGGCTCAAAAGCAGAAGACTATGAAGCCATCGCCCGATTGGATTATGAAAAATTTCTAGAGTCACTACCAGAAGCATTTTACCACCAATTAGATGCCAATCAATTGGAAGTACAAGCCATTTTGGGAAAAGATTTTGAAGGATTGGCAAGCATCGAGTAGGCCTTGTTTAAAAAAAGTAAGCATAAAAATCCCTGTCATTAACAAATGGCAGGGATTTTGATTAAAAGAAGGTCAGGATGCGAAGGTAGTCTACTGTTAGCGCAAGCTCTGCTATGAAGAAGGGTAAGAGAATAGCGCCATCAAGTAAGACAGCTAGCAAGAATCGATAAAATGGGTCAAGGCTACTGGTCTTACTTGGCTTGCTAATCACAAAGAGATTTCCAAGGGCAAAGATGGCCATGCTGAGAAGAGTTAGGATGCCAGCAAATCGTAAGCCCCCAAAGAGTGCAAAGAAACTTGCTAGAGCCGTTAGGACAAGTGGGATAGCAAAGAGTCGGCTGTAACGATCGCAAGCTTCTTGGAATGTGAAGTCGCTCTCCTGGTCCAGTACCCGTCGGACAGTAAAGCCTCCCAAAATGATGGAAAAGTAAAATAGAGCGCTAGCGACCAAGATAGAAAGCCCGGCAAAGAGATCTAAAGGTGGGAGCTGGTTAGGAGAACCATTAGCAATAGAAATCATATAGCCATAGTAGAGGTGCTTGATATGATAGATACTAAAGAAAAGGTTAATCGAAGACAGCAAGGTGAGTAGGGCAAAGACACTATAACGATGCCTTTGGTCCGTAGTTTTGCTGGTAGTTGGTTCTTGGATAGCATCCAGTAGCCAAGTCCAAAATAGTGCGATTTCTTCTTTGAATCGGGCAGTTTTACGAGGGTCAATATCTGGGATATAGGGGCTTTCTAAAGCCTTGCTGAGGATACTTTTCTCTCTTGCAGGGTTTTCTTGCTTGTGCTCCTCTTCAGCTTTTACTTCTTCCTCTTCCTCGGTTTGGGCTTCTTCTATCGTTTCGGGAGCTTCCTCCTCATGCCTTTCCGACTCTTTAGGTGAGATAGGAGTTTCTTGGCTTACTTGTGGTTCGGTCTCCACAGTTTCCGAAGTCTCTGGTTGGTCGTGCTGGATTTCCGATTTCGTCTGAGCTGATTTCTTCTCAAGATCGGCGCTTTCAAACCATTCTTGTGTCATGGTGGAACCTCCTTTTTTATGGTCGTTTTCTATTTTTAGATTAGCAGATGAAAGCGTTTTTGTCAATGGTTTCTAGATGGAGCAGAGTGCTCCTCTTTAGGTAGGTAGATATCCTGGTTGGCTTTTGCAATGAGCAGGTCCTTGATATCTGCTTTTTCCGTTTTATAAGGGTTGGCAAGTTCATTCTCTTTTTGTCCACGATGTTCTTCTTTGGGTTTACGATAGATACCGCCATGCTGAGAAGAAATATCTAGATTGATACGGTCGGTCTCTTTCTGGGAGAGAATGAGTTGTAGAGTGGAATAGGCCTCTAGCTCAACCTTGCCGCGAACCTGGATATTTTCAGCATAGATATGTGCTCCCTCCGTCTTGACCTGACTATCTGTCAATTCGGTATTAAAGATATTGATGATATGAGGTGTCGTTAGTGTGCTGTTCTTGATAGAACTTTCTGTTAGTCTTAAGAGATAGCCTTTTGTTTTGATTGTCGCATTTTCAAGATTGGCTTGACGAATATTGGTTTGTCCACGATTGGCTGAGACGGTGATAGCCTGTAGCTTTCTTCCTTTAGGTAGGGAGAGAATGACTTCGTCAAAACGGTGAGAATAATTGCTGGCAATACGAAGTAGACCTTCGATTCCTGAACCTAGAAAGCGATGTTGGGAGGCTTGTTTGTCAGTGACGTTCAGTGTTTTGTCACTCATGCCAGTAGTCAGATCGTGACGACCAGACACAGAAGGATGATAGGTGATGTGGATCTTGTCATCTACAGACTCTGTGATGGTTAGGCTATGTTCCTCAAGGGTCAAATCAAGTTTTTCCACTTCACTTCCAAAGGTCACTTCTTCGATACGATTGTCATAGACGGGGTCTTTTGACATGGCAAGCAAACTTTGAATACCATTGGACTGGGCGCCTACAATAATCATGATAAAACCAAGGATTGTAGAAACCACACCAAAAATGAGAAATCCTTTTGTCAATTTACGCATGTCTATCACCTCTCTTTCCTTTTTTAAGAATCCATTGCACCAAGCGGACGATTAGGAGGCCAAAGAAACGAGCTACATAGGAGATACCTAGTAGAACAAGAGAAGAAGCACCGATAGAAAGCAAACCGGCTCCGAAAATCAAAATAAAGGCAGATTTGGCTTCGACCAGAACACTAAAGCTCTCTATGATAAAGAGTCCACCTAGCAGGATACCCGTCACCGAAACAGTGAAAAAGGCTAGAATGACGGAGACAGCTGCGATAATAATACCGATGATGGCCATGAGGATGCCGATCCCGACCGGAATTCCGATAGGAGCTACTAGCAGGGCCAGGAGGGCGATGTGTAGCAGTTGACGGTCATTCTTTTGAGCAGGGGCTTCATTGACTTTTTTATCGAGGAGATCAGAGAGGACATCATGAGCTGCTTCTTTTGGTGTTCCTAGACTGGCAATGAGTTCCTCTTCGCCCTCAGGGCCGGCATCGTCAAATAGTTCCTTAAAGTAGTCCATGGCTTCGATGCGGTCAGCTTCAGGTAGTTTATGGAGATAGGTTTCTAACTGAGTCAGATAGTCAGTTCTTGTCATGGCGGATACTCCCTTCTATGATGCCGTTGACGGTGTCGGTATAGAGCGTCCACTCTTCCTTTAGAGTAACGAGCTGCTCTACGCCCCGATTGGTCAAGGAGTAGTATTTGCGCATACGCCCCTGAAACTCTCTAGAGTAGGTGGTCAGAAAGCCACTGGCTTCCAATTTTTTGAGAATGGGATAGAGCGTAGATTCTTTGATATTGGCGATGAGTTTAATGGTTTGGCTAATCTCATAACCATAAGAATCCCCCTGCTCCAGTACAGCCAAGATGAGAAACTCGATCAAGGCAGAGGATGTTGGGAAGTACATGGGAAACCTCCTTTATATTATATAAAAATTTTATATATACTCTTTTCAAATATATTGTATCTCAAGTTGAAAGCCCTGTCAAGAAATATGTGTAAAAATTTTACATATAAAAAACTCCTAGTATAAACTAGAAGTTTAGAGGATTTTATCAGCTCGATCCACCATAAAGAGTGAGACGGTCATGATGATGTCAACAGCTAGAAGGGCAAGGACAGCTGGGATCCAAGATTGGAAAAGTTCAAAACTATAACCAAACAAGGCAGGTCCAAAAGCAGCTAAGATGTAGCCCCCTGTTTGCGCTAGTCCTGATAGCTGAGCTGTCTTTTCAGGAGAACTGGTTTTAAGAGAAAAGCAAAGCATGAGGTAGGGGAAGAGGGCACTGCAGGCCGTTCCAATCAAGAGATGGACGACTAACCAGTAGAGGAAATTATTGGCTGGATACAAGAGCATGGCAATTCCTGTCATCCCAGCGATAGAGATAATTGTTAGCATGATTCGACGGTGACCATCTGATAGACGAGTCGTCAGACTTGGAACAGTCATTGAAAAAGGAATGCTGATCAGTGAGAAAATAGAAGCGAGGAGAGCCGCATCACTATTAGAAATACCAGCACTAACAGCCATAGTTGGTAACCAAGTCATACTTGTATAAAAGAGCAAGGACTGAAGCCCGCCAAAGATAATGATAGCCCAGACATCTTTACTTTTTAGAATATTCTCTTTGACTTGCTTTTCTTTTTGGCTTTCTAGGTGGTGGTTGTGGCGATGATTTGGCAACCAGACTAGCAGAGTGACCAGACAGAGAAAGCTGAGAACGAGGATGAGGCCCTTCCAAGAACTAGCTTGGGTGATAGGGACCGAAAGATATGAAGCGATGGCTGTCGAAATTCCCATGGCAGTGACATAGAGAGTTGTTAGGAAACTAATCTTTTGAGGCTGATTTGCCTGGATCATACTTGGGAGGAGTACATTGAAGATCGCAATGCTTGCTCCGATGATCAGAGTTCCTAGATAGAGAAGGGGAAGATTGAGAATCCGAATGACAGAGCCAACAGTTAAGAGGAGGAGACAGTAAGTAAAGAGATGCTCTAACCCGATCTTTTGTGCCAAGCGACTCGCAAAAGCAGAGAAAAGAGCAAACATCAAGAGAGGGAGACTGGTTAAAATCCCAAGAGAGCTAACCTCCACTCCTAGTCCCTGAGCAATATCTCCTAAAATAGTTGGAAGAGCAGTAAAAGGAGAGCGTAAAACGGTCCCGATTAAGACAATTCCTAGAACAAAAAAGAGCGATTGTTTTTTCATAAAAACCTCGATAAGATGATTTTAATAACAGCTTATTTTAAGGTTTTTTACTTATAATGTCAAGTAATGACAGGCAAGACAGTTCAATCAATGGAAGTGAAAATAAAGTGAAAAGAGACAGATTTCTTTACTAGAATTTTCCTTGATTTGATATAAAAATAGGAAACTAGGAAATTTTGTGATAAAATAGTGGAAGGAAATCTATACATTGGAGAAAAACTGTGCCTGAAAAGCAAAAAATCAGCGTCTTGATGTCGGTCTATGTAAAGGAAAATCCGACGTTTTTAAGGGATGCTATCAAAAGTGTTCAAAACCAGACCTTGAAACCGAGCGAACTTGTTCTTGTTGAGGACGGCCCGCTCACACCCGAACTCTATCAGGTGCTAGATGAAGTGGAAGCTCAGTCAGAAATTCCAGTGAAACGGTGCCCCTTAGAAGAAAATCAAGGTTTAGGCTTGGCTCTTCGATACGGCGTTTTACAGTGCCAGTATGATATTATTGCTCGCATGGATACGGATGATTTAGCCGTTCCGGATCGTTTTGAGAAACAGCTTCAGCTAATGGAGAAAGAAGATCTCGATCTCTTAGGTGGGCATATCGCAGAGTTCATTGACAATCCAGATGAGATTGTGTCTTATCGTCGTGTTCCAACTCAGCACGCAGACATTGTGGCTTATCAGAGAATGAGAAGCGCCTTTAACCATATGACAGTCATGTTCAAAAAGGACAGGGTCCTCAAGGCGGGCAACTATGAAGATGGCCTTTACATGGAGGATGACCTCCTTTGGCTCAATATGATTGCTGCAGGTGCCAAGACTGGGAACCTAGATCAAATCTTGTGTAAGGTTCGTGTCGGTGCAGGGATGTTTGAGCGTCGAGGTGGCTTGCGTTACCTTAGACTCTATCGTCAAGCTCGCCAGCGCATGCTTGAGCGAGGGCAAATTTCTTACATGGAATATGCTAAAAGTGTAGCCATTCAGGCAATTGTTGCACTTTGTCCAGGCTTTGTACGTCAGTTTATCTTCGTCAAACTTTTAAGAAAGAGAAAGTAAGCCCCGATAGACTGAATGATTTAGGCTATCATAACAACAGTATCATCTGACTCTTTTAAGGGGGAGTAAATTCCTATGAATAAAAAACTAACAGATTATGTGATTGATCTGGTTGAAATTTTAAATAAACAGCAAAAACAAGTGTTTTGGGGGATATTCGATATTTTGAGTATGGTGGTTTCCATCATCGTATCTTATATCTTGTTTTATGGCCTTATAAATCCTGCGCCTGTGGATTACGTGATCTACACTCTTTTAGCCTTCCTCCTCTATCAAATCATGATTGCGTTTTGGGGGCTAAATGCTAGTATCAGTCGTTATAGCAAGATTACGGATTTCATGAAAATCTTTTTCGGAGTGATGCTCAGCAGTGTTCTTTCTTATGGAATCTGCTATGCCTTTCTTCCATTGTTTTCTATCCGTTTCATCGTACTCTTCATTTTGTTGAGTACCTTCCTCATCTTGCTTCCTCGTATCACTTGGCAGCTGATTTATTCTAAGCGCAAGCAAGGTAGTGGAGATGGAGAGCATCGCCGTACCTTCTTGATCGGTGCTGGTGATGGTGGCGCCCTCTTTATGAACAGCTACCAACATCCAACTAGCGACCTTGAGCTAGTGGGGATTTTGGATAACGATGAAAAGAAAAAGGGACAAAAACTAGGTGGGATCCCAGTTCTGGGCTCTTATGATAATCTACCTGAATTAGCTAAACGTCACCAAATCGAGCGTGTCATCGTAGCGATCCCTTCGCTTGACCCATCAGAGTACGAACGCATCTTGCAGATGTGTAATAAGCTAGGCGTCAAATGTTACAAGATGCCTAAGGTTGAGACAGTCGTTCAAGGACTCCATCAACCAGGTAGTGGTTTCCAAAAAATTGATATCACAGACCTTTTGGGCCGTCAGGAAATTCGTCTCGACGAATCGCGTCTGGGTACTGAGATTACAGGCAAGACCATCCTGGTGACAGGGGCAGGTGGTTCGATTGGTTCAGAGATTTGTCGTCAGGTTAGTCGCTTTAATCCCGAGCGTATTGTCTTGCTTGGACATGGTGAAAACTCAATCTATCTCGTTTATCATGAATTGATCCGTACATTCCAAGGGATTGATTATGTTCCTGTTATTGCAGATATTCAAGACTATGATCGCCTCTTGCAGGTGTTTGAACAGTATAAACCAGCCATTGTCTACCATGCCGCTGCTCACAAGCACGTTCCGATGATGGAGCGCAATCCAAAAGAAGCCTTCAAAAACAATATCCTCGGAACCTACAATGTTGCCAAGGCTGTGGATGAGGCCAAAGTGCCTAAGATGGTCATGATTTCGACTGACAAAGCGGTCAATCCACCCAATGTTATGGGGGCAACCAAGCGCGTGGCAGAGTTGATTGTCACTGGCTTTAACCAACGCAGCAAATCAACCTACTGTGCAGTCCGTTTTGGAAATGTTCTGGGTAGTCGTGGTAGCGTGATTCCTGTCTTTGAACGTCAGATTGCTGAAGGCGGCCCTGTAACGGTGACAGACTTCCGTATGACACGTTACTTCATGACCATTCCAGAGGCTAGCCGTCTAGTAATCCATGCTGGCGCTTATGCCAAGGACGGAGAAGTCTTTATCCTCGATATGGGCAAACCAGTTAAGATCTATGACTTGGCTAAGAAAATGGTCCTTCTAAGTGGACACACAGAAAGTGAAATTCCAATCGTTGAAGTTGGGATTCGACCAGGGGAAAAACTCTATGAAGAACTCTTGGTTTCGACCGAATTGGTTGATAACCAAGTCATGGACAAGATTTTCGTTGGTAAGGTAAACATCATGCCTCTAGAAGCTATTGATCAAAAGATTGAAGAGTTCCGTTCACTCAGCGGAGATGAGCTCAAAGAAGCGATTATTTCCTTTGCGAATGAGACAACCCATGCTGAGTAAGAGGGGCTATCTACTTTCATAATGAAACAACTATCGCCAGTTTTCTGAGAGAATCAGAAAGCTGGTTTTTATAAATAGAGAGTAGAGAACATCGGATCTTTCAAAGGTTTAATAAGCGCAACTATTCAAGGGACGATGTTATGTGATCTATCAGGAGAGTGATTTCAGACAATCTAAAAACTACCTCTTTTTTAAGCTGGTAACATAACTTTGGGAAATAAGTATTAAAATCAAAAGGAGATTTTTTGTATGCTGAGTGCTATTAGGAGTTTTTTCAAAGGCTATGCAAATTTTTCTGGTCGTTCCACACGTCCAGAATTTTGGTGGGTTTGCCTACTAAATATGGTGATTTTCTTGCCCGCCTACTACTCACTTTTTACTGGAGTAGAATCTGATAAAGCCATCAGGAATATTGCGGTCTTCAGTATGTGTATTATTTTGTTTATAGTAGAGTTTGTTCCTCTACTAGCACTGATAGTACGTCGCTTACGAGATGTGGGTATCCATTGGGCCTATATCTTTATTGTATTTGTTCCTTTGGGTGCAATAACACTGCTCGTTATGCTCGCTATGCCCAGTCAACGATTTGGAGAAAAAGTGATAGAGAATAGTGAAAAAGATAAAGAGAATACGGAAGATTCTCGGTTTGAAGAAATGGTACGAAAATATTAAGATATTTCTACTCTATTTAAAAACGTCTGAGTCGCTTCGCAGCTTACGGGATGCTGGTTTCCACTGAGCCTTTATCTTCATTGATTTGGTTCCTATCGTTGGAGCGATTGCTCTTATTGTGATGCTTGCTTGGCCAAGTAAGAAGGATGAAGATACAGATACTGAAGAACAGGATCAAATTACTGCTTAAGCATGGAGTTGATTCCTTCTGAATCTAACAACATATACAAAAAAATACTCCTCAACCTAGTTCACTAGTGTTAGGAGTATTTTTGTATGTTGTATTATTTATAGTTGCTTAATGATATCATCAATGGTACGGGCGATCCAGTCAGGTTGATAGCTGAGCAAATCAGCTTCTTCTCCAAATCCCCAAGTAACAGCGAACTTTTTAATGCCAGTTTCTTGGGCTCCAATCATATCAAACTTGGTGTCCCCAATGATGAGGACTTGGTCTGCAGGGAGTTGATGTGTTTGCAAGGCGTAACGGATGACATCCGCCTTGTGTGGCGTTTCAGGACTAGAGCCGTAAATACCATCAAAGAAATGATGGATTCCCAGATTTTTAGTCATATCATGAGCAGTAGGAGTATTCTTGGTTGTAGTGATGTAGAGAGGGTAGTTTTGTGAAAGTGCTTGAAGCAATTCTGTCATTCGGGGGAAGAGCTGGGCTTCGTGGATCCCTTTTTCCTTGTAGTAAGAACGGTAGATTTGAACAGCCTCCGAGATTTGCTCCTTGGGAAGACATGTTGCAAAACTACTTTCAAGTGGCGGTCCCATGAAACCACGAATGGTTTTGGCATCAGGGCTTGGAACTCCTAGCTCTTTAAAGGTATGGGTAAAGGCATTGTGGATCCCGAGGGAACTGTCAACCAGGGTTCCGTCTAGATCAAAAAAGATTGCTGAGATAGAGGGCATACTTTCTCCTAATAGATATAGATGAGTTTTATTCGCCGAAGATTTCTTTTTGTAGGCGACGACCAGTAGGTGTGGCGGCGAGTCCACCCTCAGCTGTTTCACGAAAGGCAGTTGGGAGGCTCGATCCGACCTGATACATGGCATCAATGACTTCGTCAACAGGAATTTTAGACTCGATACCTGCCAAGGCCATGTCTGCTGCGATAAAGGCAAAGCTGGCTCCCATGGCATTGCGCTTAACACAGGGAACTTCGACCAAACCAGCAACGGGGTCGCAGATGAGACCCAGCATATTTTTAATGACAAAGGCAATGGCTTGACTAGCCTGATAGGGGCTTCCACCTGCAGCCAAGGTCAAGGCTGCGGCACTCATGGCAGAGGCAGAGCCAACCTCGGCCTGGCAGCCACCTTCAGCGCCCGAGATAGAGGCGTTGTTTGCGATGACTAGTCCAAAGGCACCCGCAGCAAAGAGGAAATCCAGCTGTTCTTCGTGACTAAGGTCAAGTTTTTGGATAGCAGCAGTGAGAACGGCTGGCAGACAGCCAGCACTTCCTGCGGTTGGAGTGGCGCAGACCAAGCCCATCTTCGCATTGTGTTCATTGACCGCGATGGCATTACGGGCTGCTGATAGGATGGTAAAGTCCGACAAGGCCTTGCCGCTTTTGAGATGGCGGTCTAGTTTGGCCGCGTCTCCACCCGTTAAGCCACTACGGGATTTATTTTCACTGAGACCGAGCTCGACAGAGGCTTTCATGACTTCTAGATTGCGTTCCATGAGGAGGAGAACTTCTGGCCGTTCCCGACCGGTTAGTTGATATTCTGTCGCAATCATGAGTTCGGCGACATTTCCTTGGAAGTCTAGATCCGCCTGCTCGACCAATTCTTTGATAGAATAAAACATGCTTCCTCCTACTTAAAGAAATTGACATTATGGAGATGAGGGATTTTTCGGATTTCTTCAATCGCCTCTTCGCAACTTCGACTATCGACTTCGATAATCATAATGGCTTTTTCTCCAGCTTTTTCTCGAGTTACATTCATCTGAGCGATGTTGATATCGAAACGAGAGAGGGCTTCAGTAACATGGGCAATCATACCTGGGACATCCTGATGCACGATGATAATGGTTGGTGTGTTCATGTTGAGAGAGACAGCAAAGCCGTTAAGTTCCGTAACTTGGATATTTCCCCCACCAATGGAAATTCCTGTCACACTGATGGATTTGTGTTCATTCTTCACAGTAATTTTAGTGGTATTAGGATGAGGAGCGTTGCTATCTTTCTGAATGGTCCAGACAATCTTGATACCACGTTTATGGGCAATCTCAAGGCTATTTGGAATGTCGGGATCGTCCGTATCCATACCTAATATACCAGCGACGAGAGCAAGGTCGGTTCCATGACCACGGTAGGTTTTGGCAAATGAATTAAATAATTGGAATTCGACTTCTGTCGGCGTATCGTCAAAGATGGAAGAGACGATTTTCCCGATGCGAACAGCTCCAGCAGTATGGCTACTTGATGGGCCAATCATGACAGGCCCGATAATGTCAAAGACAGATTGAAAACGAAGTGAGTGCATCTGTTTCCCCTTACAAAGATTCTTATATCTATTATATCAAAGAATGGACCTCTGCGCTTATTTCCCTTATCAAAAGCTTAAAATGATTAAAGATAGTATAAAATAAGGTCTTTTGTGACAAAAACCTCCGTAAAACGGTAAATATAAAACATTTTTGTAATATTTCTACATAAAACCGTTAAACAACGGTAACATTTAAAAGGTATCATAGATATATCCAATGGAAGGAGAATTTTTAGATATGTCATTAACAACTAAAAAAATTAAAACAACTATCGCAGGAGTAGCAACTTTGCTTGCTTTCTTTGCTCCATCACTTGCATCTGCCCAAGAAACTGTAACTTACACAGTTAAATCAGGTGATACTCTTTCAGAAATCGCTGAGAAGTACAACACAACTGTTGAAAAATTGGCAGCGAAAAACAACATCAAAGATATTCACCTTATCTATGTTGACCAAGTTTTGGTTATCGAAGGAACAGCTTCTACTGTAGCTCCAGCAGCAACAACGGAAGAAACAGCTCCAGTAGCTACAGAAACAGTTGAAGAAGCTCCAGCAGCAACAACAACTTATGAAGCCCCAGCTGCACCTGCAACTCCAGCAGCTTCAGCAGCAGAAAGCAACACTGCAGCAGCTTCTACTGTAAGTGGTTCTGAAGCAGAAGCCAAAGAATGGATCGCTCAAAAAGAATCAGGTGGTAGCTACACTGCTACAAACGGACGTTACATCGGACGTTACCAATTGACAGATTCATACTTGAACGGTGACTACTCAGCTGAAAACCAAGAACGTGTAGCAGATGCCTACGTTGCAGGACGTTACGGTTCATGGACAGCTGCCAAGAACTTCTGGCTTAACAACGGTTGGTATTAAGAATACAAGAGTCCTTTAGGGCTCTTTTTTTTGTTTCTCTATAACAAAAAGCGTAAGGATCTTCTCAGTAATGTTCTGTTTGTATAATTTTGACGAAATTCTTCAAATTGTTTTAAAACTCAAATAGTATAAATAAGCTTACTATGTGTAAAAATATATCATATAATAAGCTTTTTCTTGATTTAAATGAAATAAAATACAGTTTTTCCTTGACAAACAAGAATGAGAAGAGTATTATTTATACAATAATAAAGTATAAAAATAAAAGGAGGCTCTTCTATGAATAAAGTGAAGAAGGTGTTGATGACGATGTTTGGTTTGCTTATGTTTCCCTTATTATTTGCTTGTAGTAACAATCAATCCCAAGGTGTTGAAGCCATTAAGGCTAAAGGAAAATTGGTGGTGGCCCTAAATCCAGAGTTTGCTCCATTCGAATACCAGAAATTGGTTGATGGGAAAAATCAGATTGTAGGTTCAGATGTTGAACTAGCCAAAGCCATCGCAAAAGAACTAGGTGTAGAAGTGGAGTTCTCTCCAATGAGTTTTGACAATGTACTGGCTAGTCTTGATTCAGGCAAGGCCGATCTTGCCATATCAGGTGTTTCTAAAACGGAAGAGAGAAGTCAAGTTTACGATTTTTCAATTCCCTACTACACTTCAAAAAATAAGGTTATCGTAAGAAAATCTGAATTAACGAATTACCAATCAGTCAAGGATTTGGCTCAGAAAAAGGTTGGAGCGCAGAAAGGTTCTATCCAGGAAACTTTAGCCAAAGAAACCTTGCAGAATTCTTCTCTCGTTTCACTTCCTAAAAATGGAAATTTGATAACAGATTTGAAATCAGGGCAACTGGATGCGGTTATCTTTGAGGAACCAGTGGCGAAAGGATTTGTAGAGAATAATTCAGACCTAGCCATCGCTGAGTTTGATTTTGACAATGACAAAGAAGATTCCTACGCTGTTGCGATGAAAAAAGACAGTAAAGAATTAAAAGAGGCGGTTGATAAAACCATCCAGAAGTTGAAGGATTCTGGGGAGTTGGACAAATTGATTGACGATGCTTTTAAAGCCTCTATCGAAAAATAGAAAGAAGGAAGAGAAATGAGTAAGGAAAAAGTCATTTTAGCCTATTCAGGTGGATTGGATACATCAGTTGCTATTACATGGTTAAAAAAAGACTATGATGTGATCGCTGTTTGTATGGATGTGGGTGAAGGAAAAGATTTGGAGTTCATCCATGATAAAGCTCTCAAGGTTGGGGCTGTTGAGTCTTATGTCATTGATGTTAAGGAAGAATTTGCTAATGACTATGTTTTAGTGGCCCTTCAGGCTCATGCCTACTACGAACAAAAGTACCCCTTGGTATCTGCTCTGAGTCGCCCTCTTATTTCAAAAAAACTCGTTGAAATAGCTCATCAGACGGGGGCAACCACAATTGCCCATGGTTGTACAGGTAAGGGAAACGACCAAGTTCGGTTTGAAGTCTCTATTGCAGCTTTGGATCCCAATCTAAAAGTAGTTGCGCCTGTTCGTGAGTGGAAATGGTCTCGTGAAGAAGAAATCCAATATGCCAAAGAAAATGGGGTCCCAGTTCCTGCTGACCTAGACAATCCTTACTCTGTCGATCAAAATCTATGGGGACGTGCAAATGAATGTGGTGTTTTGGAAAACCCTTGGAACCAAGCGCCAGAAGAAGCATTTGGAATCACATCTTCGCCAGAAGAGGCGCCAGACAGTCCAGAATTTATTGACATTGAGTTTAGCTACGGGGTGCCCATCTCCCTCAATGGTGAGAAGATGAAAGTGGCGGATTTGATTCAAAAGCTAAATGAAATTGCAGGCAAACACGGTGTCGGTCGTATTGATCATGTGGAAAATCGCCTAGTTGGTATTAAGTCAAGAGAGATTTATGAGTGCCCAGGCGCTGTGACTTTATTGGCAGCTCATAAGGAGATTGAGGACTTGACTCTTGTGAGAGAAGTGGCTCATTTCAAACCTATTATCGAAAATGAGTTGTCCAATCTCATCTATAATGCCTTGTGGTTTAGCCCAGCAACTCAGGCTTTGATTGCCTATATCAAGGAGACACAGAAAGTTGTCAATGGAACTGCAAAAGTTAAACTTTATAAGGGGAACGCCCAGGTAGTGGCGCGGAAATCTCCAAATTCTCTTTACGATGAAAATTTGGCGACTTATACCAGTGCGGATACCTTTGACCAAGATGCGGCTGTTGGATTTATCAAGCTTTGGGGGCTTCCGACTAAGGTTTATTCAGAAGTTCAGAAAAATGTTGAGTAGTGACGCGATAGAAAGGGACGACAGGATATGCCGAAAAATACAAAATTATGGGGTGGTCGATTTGAAGGCACTGTGGAAGATTGGGTAGAGCAGTTCGGTGCGAGTATTTCCTTTGATCACCAGCTGGCAAAATTTGATTTGATGGGCTCCTTAGCTCATGTTCAAATGCTAGGACAGACTGGCATTTTAAGCTTGGAAGAGGCGGAGCAGATCCAAGATGGTTTGAAAGCTTTGTTGCGAGATTTAGAGGCAGGAGAGCTTCATTTTGATATTGCAAATGAAGATATTCATATGAATATGGAAGTGTTGCTGACAGAGAAAATCGGTCCTCTTGCTGGGAAACTACACACGGCTCGTTCTCGGAATGACCAAGTCGCAACGGATATGCACTTATATCTAAAGGAGCAGCTTGGGCATGTTTTGGATAAGTTGGCGAATCTGAACAGTGTTTTGCTGGATTTGGCTGAAAAACATGTGGAAACCATCATGCCAGGCTATACTCATTTGCAGCACGCCCAACCGATTAGTTTTGCCCACCATCTCATGGCTTATTACAATATGTTCCAAAGGGATAGCGAGCGCTTTGCATTTAACTTGAAACATACGGACCTATCTCCCCTGGGTGCGGCTGCCTTGGCGGGGACAACTTTTCCAATCAATCGTCAATTATCGAGTGATTTATTGGGCTTCCAACAACCCTATACCAATTCCTTGGACGCAGTGAGTGACCGTGATTTTATCTTGGAATTTCTATCAAATGCCAGCATTTTGATGATGCATATGAGCCGTTTTTGTGAGGAAATCATCAATTGGTGCAGTTTTGAGTATCAGTACATTAGCTTGTCTGATAGCTTTTCAACGGGTTCATCTATCATGCCCCAGAAGAAAAATCCTGATATGGCCGAATTGATTCGAGGGAAGACAGGAAGGGTTTACGGGCACTTACTTGGACTATTGACCGTCATGAAGTCTTTGCCTCTGGCCTATAATAAGGATTTGCAAGAGGACAAGGAAGGCATGTTTGATACAGTAGAAACGATTTTAAATTCTCTGGATGTGTTGGCAGGTATGCTATCGAGCATGCAGGTTAATAAGACCAAAATGCAGCAATCCACAGAGAATGATTTTTCGAATGCGACCGAACTGGCAGATTATTTGGCTGAGAAAGGACTCCCCTTTAGAGAAGCGCATGAAATAGTAGGGAAATTGGTTCTAGACTCTATCAAGCATAGTAAAAATATCCAAGATTGGGATTTGAAGGAGTTGCAAGCCTACCATCCCTTGATTGAAGAGGATATTTATATCTACTTGCGCCCAGAAACCGCTGTTCAGAGACGGAATTCCTTAGGAGGAACCGGCTTTGAGCAAGTGAAATACCAGATAGAACAGGCGAAGAAAGAACTTAAAGAGGAAAATTGATTCGTTTGCAAAGTAAGAAAGAGAGGTTGAGGTGATTTATCAGCCTCTTTCTTGTCTTCTCCAACCAAGCGTGTTATAATGAATACTGCTCAAGCGACCTTCAATCGTTAAAGCACACACGACCTTCAATCGTGAACTAGTCATTTCGTTTATCTTTTATTACGTCGTTAACTCGCAATGAGATGCAAGCTGAGCTTGTCTGATTTATAACCTCAATCAGTCTCCCAGACTGATTGAGCGAACTCAAGTTATGTCCGCGACTCGTTGCCTATCATATTTTCATTTTAAGATGATAGGCTAAAATGGTCTCCCAGACCATTTTACTCCTAAAAGCAAACGAAATAACTATACTCAAATAAATTCTATTGAAAGTCATAGTAAATAGAATTTTGAGGGGTATAAATAAACGAATAGATGGGAGACTTACCATGAGTGATAACTCTAAGACACGTGTTGTCGTAGGGATGAGTGGTGGTGTTGATTCGTCGGTGACGGCTCTCTTGCTCAAGGAGCAGGGCTACGATGTGATCGGTATCTTCATGAAGAACTGGGATGACACAGATGAAAACGGCGTCTGTACGGCGACCGAAGATTACAAGGATGTGGCTGCGGTGGCAGACCAGATCGGCATTCCTTACTACTCTGTCAATTTTGAAAAAGAGTACTGGGACCGCGTTTTTGAGTATTTCCTAGCGGAATACCGTGCAGGGCGCACGCCAAATCCAGATGTTATGTGCAATAAGGAGATCAAGTTCAAGGCCTTTTTGGACTATGCTATGACCTTGGGTGCAGACTATGTAGCGACTGGGCATTATGCTCGAGTGGCGCGTGATGAGGATGGCATCGTTCACATGCTTCGTGGCGTGGACAATGGCAAGGACCAGACCTATTTCCTCAGTCAACTTTCGCAGGAACAACTCCAAAAAACCATGTTCCCATTGGGACATTTGGAAAAGCCTGAAGTTCGCAGACTCGCAGAAGAAGCAGGCCTTGCGACTGCCAAGAAGAAAGATTCGACAGGGATTTGCTTTATCGGAGAAAAGAACTTTAAAAACTTTCTCAGCAACTACCTGCCAGCCCAGCCTGGTCGCATGATGACTGTGGATGGTCGCGATATGGGTGAACATGCTGGTCTGATGTATTATACGATTGGTCAGCGTGGCGGACTCGGTATCGGTGGCCAACACGGCGGTGATAATGCGCCTTGGTTCGTTGTCGGAAAAGACCTGAGCAAGAATATCCTCTATGTCGGACAAGGCTTCTACCATGATTCGCTCATGTCAACAAGCCTAGAAGCCAGTCAAGTCCACTTTACTCGTGACATGCCTGAAGAGTTTACGCTAGAATGTACGGCTAAATTCCGCTACCGTCAGCCTGATTCTAAGGTGACCGTCCATGTCAAAGGAGACAAGGCAGAGGTCATCTTTGCGGAGCCACAGCGCGCAATCACACCAGGACAGGCAGTTGTCTTTTACGATGGCGAAGAGTGTCTCGGCGGTGGTTTGATTGACAATGCCTACCGCGATGGACAAGTTTGTCAGTACATTTAGATTGACAAATTTTCTCAATTTGCTACAATAATAAAAGCAATAGAAATGATGGTCAAAGCTCATGGATGTTGCAGGCTTTTTTGTCCTGCACTTCTTACGAGTTTTGACTGTTTTTGTGTCGTTTAAAGGAAAGGATAAAAATGACTCAACAAGACTTTCGGACAAAAGTGGAAAATACTGTTTTTGGTGTTCGAGCGACAGCCTTGATTCTCCAAAATGGCAAGCTCCTAGTTACCAAAGATAAGGGTAAGTATTACACTATTGGCGGTGCGATTCAAGTCAATGAAAGCACGGAAGGCGCGGTAGTCCGTGAAGTGAGGGAAGAACTGGGTGTCAAAGCTCAAGCTAAGCAGCTAGCTTTCGTGGTTGAAAATCGTTTTGAACAGGACGGTGTTTCCTATCACAACATCGAGTTTCATTACCTGGTGAATTTGCTTGAAGAAGCTCCATTGACCATGCAGGAAGATGAGAAAAGGCAGCCTTGTGAGTGGATTGACTTGGATGAACTCCAGAATATCCAGCTAGTTCCAGCCTTTTTAAAAATAGCCCTACCAGATTGGGACGGCCAACTAAGACACATTCATCTTGAGGAATAGGAGAGAAAATGACTTATAATTTTACGGAAGAATACGATATTATTGTAATCGGTGCGGGGCACGCTGGGGTGGAGGCATCTCTAGCTGCTAGCCGTATGGGCTGCAAGGTATTGCTTGCGACCATCAACATTGAAATGCTGGCTTTCATGCCTTGTAATCCTTCTATCGGTGGCTCTGCCAAGGGGATTGTCGTGCGTGAAGTGGATGCCCTTGGTGGTGAAATGGCTAAAACCATTGACAAGACCTACATCCAGATGAAGATGCTCAACACTGGGAAAGGTCCAGCTGTCCGTGCCCTTCGTGCGCAGGCTGACAAGGAGCTTTACTCTAAGGAAATGCGCAAAACAGTTGAAAATCAAGAGAATCTGACCCTTCGTCAAACCATGATTGATGAGATTTTGGTGGAAGATGGCAAGGTTGTCGGTGTTCGTACAGCGACCCATCAAGAGTATGCTGCCAAGGCTGTTATCGTGACGACAGGGACTGCACTCCGTGGGGAAATTATCATCGGAGACCTTAAGTACTCGTCTGGCCCTAACCACAGTCTAGCTTCGATTAACCTTGCTGATAACCTTAAGGAATTAGGCCTCGAAATTGGTCGTTTCAAGACAGGAACACCTCCACGTGTCAAGGCTTCTTCTATCAATTACGATGTTACAGAGATTCAGCCAGGAGACGAGGCGCCAAATCACTTCTCTTATACTTCGCGTGATGAGGATTATGTCAAAGACCAGGTGCCATGCTGGTTGACCTATACCAACGGCACCAGCCATGAGATTATCCAAAACAACCTCCATCGTGCGCCTATGTTTACAGGTGTAGTTAAGGGTGTGGGACCTCGTTACTGTCCGTCGATTGAGGACAAGATTGTTCGCTTTGCGGACAAGGAACGTCACCAACTCTTCCTTGAGCCAGAAGGGCGCAATACAGAGGAAGTCTATGTCCAGGGTCTTTCAACCAGTCTACCTGAGGATGTCCAACGTGATTTGGTTCATTCCATCAAAGGTTTGGAAAATGCTGAAATGATGCGTACTGGTTATGCCATTGAGTACGACATGGTCTTGCCACACCAGTTGCGTGCTACTCTGGAAACCAAGAAAATTTCAGGTCTTTTTACTGCTGGTCAGACAAATGGAACGTCAGGTTACGAAGAAGCTGCTGGCCAAGGGATTATCGCTGGTATCAATGCGGCTCTAAAAATCCAAGGCAAGCCAGAGTTGATTTTGAAGCGAAGCGACGGTTATATCGGGGTCATGATTGATGACTTGGTGACCAAGGGAACTATTGAACCCTATCGTCTCTTGACCAGTCGTGCTGAATACCGTCTCATCCTCCGTCATGACAATGCCGATATGCGTTTGACAGAGATGGGGCGCGAGATTGGCCTCGTTGATGATGAACGCTGGGCTCGTTTTGAAATCAAGAAAAATCAATTTGACAATGAAATGAAGCGTTTAGACAGCATCAAACTCAAGCCGGTCAAGGAAACCAATGCCAAGGTTGAGGAGATGGGCTTCAAGCCGTTGACAGATGCGGTTACAGCCAAGGAATTCCTTCGTCGTCCAGAAGTTTCTTACCAGGATGTGGTGGCCTTCATCGGACCAGCTGCTGAGGACTTGGATGACAAGATTATCGAATTGATTGAAACAGAAATCAAGTACGAGGGATATATTTCCAAAGCCATGGATCAGGTTGCCAAGATGAAACGCATGGAAGAAAAACGCATTCCAGCCAATATCGACTGGGATGACATTGACTCGATTGCGACAGAAGCTCGCCAAAAGTTCAAACTCATCAATCCAGAAACCATCGGCCAAGCCAGCCGTATTTCGGGAGTAAATCCAGCAGATATTTCTATTTTGATGGTGTACTTAGAAGGTAAAAATCGTAGTATTTCTAAAACTCTTCAAAAATCAAAATGATACGTCGTCGGCTTCTTACGAATGAGTTCAAAGCTTGGCTTTGATTCATCTCCAGCCTCCCATAGTTCCCCGAACTATGGGAGCTAACTCAAGTTATGCTTTCGCCTAGCCTTCTAGTCTGATTTCGATTTTTATTGAGTTTTATTCTCAAAAAAGCATAGAAAAAAACAGCTCCGAAGACGGGGCTGTTTTGTTGACTTGTACTCAATGAAAATCAAAGAGCAAACTAGAAAGTTAGCCGAAGGCTGTACTTGAGTACGACAAGGCGAAGCTGACGTGGTTTGAATTTGATTTTCAAAGAGTATTATTCTTCGTCTGGTGTGAGGATCATCGGGATGATAATCGGCTCACGTTCCGTATTTTCATAGAGGAAGGGACGAATGGCGTTGACAATGGCACCATTGACAGATTGCACGCTAGCATCTTTGTTTTTCAATGCGATACGAATGGCATTGAAGAGGATCCGCTGGCTTTGGCGAATCAAGTCACCAGATTCTCTCATGTAGACAAAGCCTCGGCTGAGGATATCAGGACCAGACAAGATCATTTTAGACTTGAAGTCAACAGTTGCGACTGCCAGAACGACACCGTCTTCGGATAGATCACGACGGTCTTTGAGGACGGCTGCACCGATTTCGCCGATACGATTTCCATCGACATAGATGTCTTGGGCGTTGAAATGACCTGCGATACGAGCAGAGTTAGCAGTAAGGGCAAGCACATCACCATTGCTCATGATAAAGATATTGTCCTTCTCAACACCAGTATCCACCGCTAGTCCAGCATGGACTTTCTGCATACGGTATTCACCATGGACAGGCATGAAGTATTTTGGCTTGATCAAGCGGAGCATGAGTTTTTGCTCTTGCTGACCACCGTGTCCAGAGGTGTGGATATTGTTAATTTTACCGTGAATGACTTCGACGCCAGCTTCAGAAATGATATTAATCAGCTTGTTGACGCTAGTGGTATTTCCAGGGATTGGGCTAGAAGAGAAGATAACGGTATCGCCGGGTTGGAGTTGCACCTGACGGTGGGTTCCGTTGGCGATACGAGAGAGGGCTGCCATCGGCTCCCCTTGACTACCTGTACAGAGGATAAGAACCTCGCCCGCTGGGTAGTCTTTGATTTCATTTGGCTCGATAAAGGTTCCCTTAGGAGCTTTGATGTAGCCAAGCTCGATACCGTTGACAATGGCCTTTTCCATCGAACGTCCAAAGACCGCAATCTTGCGTCCAGTCTTAACAGCGGCATCCGTTGCCTGCTGGAGACGGAAAATATTTGAGGCAAAGGATGCAAAGATGATACGTCCTTCAATGCCTTGGATAATCTTCATAATGGACTGACCAACAACTTTTTCAGAGTTGGTAAAGGTTGGCACTTCTGCGTTTGTCGAGTCAGAGAGGAGACAGAGAACACCCTCTTCACCAAGAGCTGCCATCCGGTGCAAGTCTGCAGGTTCCCCAACTGGAGTGAAGTCAAACTTAAAGTCACCCGTACAGACGATTTTACCTTGAGGAGTATGAATGACAATCCCCAAAGGCTCTGGAATAGAGTGAGTGGTTCTAAAGAAAGTTGCCTTGAGATTTTTAAAGGTCAACTCAGTGTTGTGATTGATTTCGTAAAGTTTGGCGTTGCGCAAGAGCCCGTGTTCTTCGAGTTTCCCACGGATCAAAGCCAAGGCAAGCGGTCCAGCATAGATAGGGACATTTGCTTGCTTGAGCAGGAAAGGAATCCCACCGATGTGGTCCTCGTGTCCGTGTGTAATCAAAACGGCCTTGACGCGGTCGATATTGTCCACGATGTAAGAGTAGTCGGGAATAACATAGTCGATACCAAGCAAGTCATCTTCTGGGAATTTAATCCCAGCATCGACGATGATAATCTCGTCTTGGTATTCAATTCCGTATGTGTTTTTCCCGATTTCTCCCAGACCACCGATGGCAAAAACGCCGACTTCTTCAGGTTTAAGAGTGTAGGCCATATTAGAACTCCGTAATCTCGAAAGCGCCAGTTTCTTTTTCGTAATCTAGCAATTTGTCAGACAAGAGTTCGATATACTCGATGTTGTACTCTGGGCGGTTTTCTTCGACAAGTTGGCGAGCAGCGATACGGCCCTCAAGTTCTGAGCTAGCATCGATGTCTAGGTAGAGTGAGCGTGTTGTTTCACGGCGCGGACTGCGCTCTTTTGTTTCCTGATAAAAAACTTTGTAAATCATTACATTTCCTTTCATATTTTCATGATTAACCTGCAGAAAACAACAGCTGATTAGCTGTTTTCTTTTATTTAATTCTGAGTAGTGGATTAATCCTGATTCGTTACAATTATAATAATTATACCATAAAATAAGGGAATAGTAAAAGGTGGAGATAAGAAAATGTAAGAGTGATTTAGTCTAAAAGTATTCGGATTCCATATTCCTGAAATGCCTGTTCTGGATATTTTTAATCTTATGAGAGATAGCCGTGCTTGCGGTACCAATCTACCACGTCAGCTAAGCTTTCTTCGAGAGGGCGATGCTGTCCGCCTAGCTCGCTCTCGGTTTTGGCAAAGCTAAAATTACTTTTGAGATATTCTTCGGCCATGAGATGAGCGAGCTCATTGGTAACCAAAATTGGTTTTTTGGTGAGCCGGTGGTAGAGCTCACTTGCTTGGGCATAGATTTTGACGAAAAGAGGGGAGATCTTGCGCTTGGGGGCGGGAACGCCAGTGATTTTTTCCAGTATTTGGTACAATTCTGTCATGGTCACTTGCCGTCCAACTGCCAGATAGCGCTCCTTTGAGCGTCCGTATTTCATAGCGCGGAGATGAATATCTGCTACATCTCTAGCATCCACCATATTATAGCTAGCCTTTAAGATACCTGGAAGTTTTTGCTCTACAAAATTGATAATCAGCTGCCCACTGGAGGTCGGACCAAGGTCTCTAGGCCCCAACATTACACTCGGCAAGATAAAGCAACCGAAAACATCTGAATGCTTGTCCAAGAAATCACGAACGGCCTCTTCACTCAAAATCTTGCTGCGATAGTAATCAAAAGGAGTATCTTTTGAGCGAGACATGCTTTCATCAATTAGCTGATTGGCCTCACCTTCCAGTACGACACAGGAGGAAGTATGGACAAATTGGCGGATACCAGCCTCGTAAGCAGCTTCTAGGAGGTTATTTGCGCCTATAATATTAGTGTCGTAGAGCTCCTGCCAGTGCTTGCCGCCTTTATAATTATCGCGGAAAAAAGCAGCGGTATGAAAGAGGCTGTCGCAGCCTGCTAAATAGTCACGATAGCTTTCGGGCTCTAAAATATCCCCCTTGACAATCTGGATAGGCAGGTCGGCAAATTGTTTGCGCGCTTTTTCCTCGGAGCGAACGAGAGCGGTCACTTGAATGTTTTCTTTTAGCAGAGCACGCACGAGATTATTTCCTAAAAGACCGGTCGCACCAGTCACAAAAGCGTGGGTCATTGTTCTAGCTGGTTTTTGATTTGTAGGGTTTGGGGTCATCCGTTTTTCCTCCTTTTGCAAATAGATGACATATCATCTATTTAGGATTTTATATTTTTTAACTAAAATTGTCAACAATTTACCTAATCTAGTGTAAAATAGTATAGAAGTGATTTTTGAAAGGAGAGCAGCGTGGTAGCAGAAGGAATTCGATTTGGTTATTTGTTTAGAAGTGCAGAGAGCTTAGCGACGAGAGAATATGGGAAGTTGCTAGAGCCTTTGGGAATTACGCCCAATCAAAGCGAGGTCTTGCTCGTTTTGGGCGAACATGCTCCGCTGTCTCTCAAGGGCTTGGGGGAATCCCTGATTTGTGAGGAAAAAAGCCCTAGTCGCTTGGTGCAGGCTTTGATTAAAAAAGGCTTGGTCAAGAAAGAAATTTCTAGCAAGGACAAGCGCAGTTCTCGCTTGAGCTTGACTGCTGCTGGAGCGGATTTGCTGCCCAAGATTGCTGAGCAAGAAGCGATTTTTGGAAAACACTTGGCGCAGCAAGTGCCTAATTTGGAGGCTTTTAGCCAGATTTTAGAGGAATTTTTGGTAGATAGTTTCTACGAAGACAAATTAAAACGCCGCTCACTTTGGCGGCAAGAGGAAAAATAGAGGATAAGCATGAAGATTGCAGCTTTTGATACGTCAAGTAAGGCGCTGACGCTCGCGATTTTAGAGGACGAGACCTTGCTGGCGCAGATGACTTTAAATATAAAGAAAAACCACAGCATTACCCTGATGCCGGCTATTGATTTTCTGACGAATAGTCTGGACATGAAGCCGACGGATTTGGATCGTATCGTAGTTGCTCAGGGACCAGGTAGCTACACAGGTTTGCGAATTGCGGTAGCAACTGCTAAGACCTTGGCTCACACTCTGAACATCGAGTTGGTTGGTGTGTCTAGTTTGCTGGCTTTAGTCCCAGAGCAGGCGGAAGGCTTGGTCATTCCTATCATGGATGCCCGCCGCAATAATGTTTATGCTGGCTTTTACCAGTCTGGTCATGTTGTACGGCCAGAGGCTCATCTGCCTTTGGCAGAGGTTTTGGAAATAGCTGGCGCTACTAACCAACCAGTCACCTTTGTCGGAGAGACAGCGGTTTTTGCGGAGCAGATTGGAGCTGCTCTTCCTCAGGCTGCCATTCAGCCAAGCTTGCCAGATGCGGCAGCTATTGGTCGTCTCGGTCTAGACCTGCCTGCCCAGTCCATTCATGACTTTGTTCCTAACTATCTCAAGCGGGTAGAAGCCGAGGAAAATTGGCTCAAGAATCACAAGGAATCCAGTGATTCTTACATTCAGCGCCTATGATTAAGTTGAGAAAATGGAGCGACAGCTCGGATGTGGACGTGGCAGTTCTAGCAGAAGAGCTGGAACAGCTCTTACTTGCAGTCTATGAGGTCAGCCCTTGGACAGCGGACCAAGTGGCAGAGGTTCTGCGTTCGGATGTGAACAGTTGTGCACTAGCAGAAGATGAAAGTCGACTTGTCGGCTTCTTAGTATGGCAGGAAACAGACTTTGAAGCGGAAGTCCTGCAGATTGCCATATTGCCTAGCTATCAGGGGCAGAAAATCGCGACAGCCTTGTTTGACTTTTTGCCTGCCGACAAAGAAATTTTCCTCGAAGTGAGGGAGTCGAACAGGCCAGCTCTGCTATTTTACAAAAAAGAAAAATTTGAAGAAATCGCGCGGCGGAAGGCCTACTACCATGCGCCGATAGAAGATGCGATTGTCATGAAAAGAGAGATCCATGAAAGATAGATATATTTTAGCTTTTGAGACATCTTGCGATGAGACCAGTGTGGCGGTTCTGAAGAATGAGACTGAGCTTTTGAGTAATGTCATTGCGAGTCAAATTGAGAGTCACAAACGTTTTGGGGGTGTAGTGCCAGAAGTGGCCAGTCGTCACCATGTCGAGGTTATTACAGCCTGTATTGAGGAGGCGCTAGCAGAAGCAGGGATTACCGAAGAGGACATAACAGCTGTGGCGGTTACCTATGGACCGGGCTTGGTTGGAGCTCTGCTAGTTGGTTTGTCAGCTGCCAAGGCCTTTGCTTGGGCGCATGGCTTGCCACTTATCCCCGTCAACCACATGGCTGGGCACCTCATGGCAGCTCAGAGTGTGGAGACTTTGGAGTTTCCTCTCCTAGCACTCTTGGTCAGCGGAGGACACACGGAGTTGGTCTATGTGTCAGAGGCTGGCGATTACAAGATTGTTGGGGAGACACGAGACGATGCAGTTGGGGAGGCTTATGACAAGGTCGGTCGTGTCATGGGCTTGACTTATCCAGCAGGTCGTGAGATTGACGAGTTGGCCCATCAAGGTCAGGATGTTTATGACTTCCCTCGTGCCATGATCAAGGAAGACAATCTGGAGTTCTCATTCTCAGGTTTGAAATCTGCCTTTATCAATCTTCACCACAATGCTGAGCAAAAGGGAGAAAGCTTGTCTACAGAGGATTTGTGTGCTTCCTTCCAAGCAGCTGTCATGGATATTCTCATGGTAAAAACCAAGAAAGCTTTAGAAAAATACCCTGTAAAAACCCTAGTTGTCGCAGGTGGTGTAGCAGCTAATAAAGGTCTTAGAGAACGCTTGGCAGCCGAAATCACAGATGTCAAGGTCATCATTCCACCCCTGCGTCTCTGCGGAGACAATGCAGGCATGATTGCCTATGCCAGCGTCAGCGAGTGGAACAAAGAAAACTTTGCAGACTTGGACCTCAATGCCAAACCAAGTCTTGCCTTTGATACCATGGAATAAAGAGTCAGCTTGAAGCTGGCTTTTTTGCCCTCCTTAAATGTCAGAATATTTTGACAAAACTGTAGAAATGGTGATATAATATGTAAAAATTAGGAGGTGGTCAGATGATTGGGAGAATGGAATTGGGAGAATTTTACAAGGAATTGCGCCTGGCGAGAAAACTCAAGCAGTCAGATGTGGCTTGTGATGGACTGACAGCATCCCAGCTATCCAACTTCGAACTGGAACAGATTTCGTGTTATGCTGCCTTTATTTCATAGTATAGGAGAAAATAAAATGAAAAAGATAATCTCACGCTATTACTTGTTTGTAACGATTCTACTTGTCATTGCTGACCAGTTCTTCATTCGTCTGCTCTTACACAGCGACCTTGCTGCGGGCCTATCTGATTTTGCCTATTATTTGTCAGATATGTTGTTGAATTTTCTTGTGGTTCTGCTTGCTTTTATTGTTATGGTTTGGTCAGGGAAATGGCAGAAAATCAACAGTAGAAAATTTAAAGGTTCTTATCTTTTCTATTCCTTTTTAGCACTTCTTGCTTTCGTTATTTGGAATTTCGTAACATTTTATCTTTTCCCACCTACCAAAAATGAAATTTCTTATCAACTCTCCATTCCGACTTTTACAGGGGCTACAGCATTTTTGATGTATTTTTTCTATCCTGTAATTGCAGGTCCCATTTTTGAAGAGATAATTTATCGTGGGTTGGTGATGACCGCTCTGGAAAAAGGGAAGAAATGGGGACTGGATGTGCTCGGTTCGGCTGCTTTGTTTGGAATCTTGCACATTAGTAGTCACGGTTGGGTTTTGACAGACTTTTTCTCATATATGGGTGGTGGTCTCATATTTGCAGTCTTATTTAGAGTGACCAAGTCCATTTATTGGCCTATTGGACTGCATATAGTCAATAATGCCATTGCTCAAATTCTCCCCTTGTTGTTTTAGAGGTTTTCAATAATCCTAATTAGCAAAAGAGAACACTAGCTGTGACATAGAAATTCCCGAGTCAGTTCTAATAGAGTCAGTTTGTAGTGCTGGACCAAGACCTTACGGTGCTTTTGATTGGACGAAAGGACTTTGGGAAGGTTTGGCTGAAAGAAGACGCAGATAAAACTTAAAAGGATCAACTATGAAAAGGAAAGAAACGAAATTTTATTTAGGGACAATTTTGGTGCTCGTGTCCTATTACTCGATTTTTAATCTTGTAGCAAAATTAGACTCAGTGAACCAGTTATCCGATTTTGGATTTTATGGGATTCAAATTTTATTTATAGTAATTGAGGGAATTGCTGCTACTGCACTTCTTGTAAAGAGTCAACGTTGGAAAGAGTACGGTCGATTCCAGTTCCGTTGGTCGTATCTGGGTATCTTCTTTCTTTTCTTTCTATTGATGTTTTTGTGGGTAAATATAACGACTCATATCTTTCCCAGCACGCAAAATGGGAGTGCAATTGTGAAAGAAGCAGCTAATTTGACAGGAATTAGTTACTTTGTAACGCGCATTCTCTATGGCAGTCTCATTGCTCCGATAGTTGAAGAATTGGTCTTTCGTGGTCTTCTGATGACAGCTCTAGCTAAATTTAAAACATACTATGTTGATGTCATCGTTTCCTCCACTCTCTTTAGTCTCATCCATATTTTACAACATGGATGGGTGTTAACAGATTTTATCGTGTACGCAGGAGTAGGTTTGCTATTTGGTATACTATTTCGCTATAGTCGTTCTATCTATTGGCCTATGGCCTTACATATCTTGTGGAATAGTTTCTTAATCATTGTCAGTTTACTGGTGTTTGGGTATTAGGTTTAGCAGAATTTTTAACATCGTATAAATAAGACTGGCTTCCCAGTCTTTTTCTTATTATGGCGGTTTGTCACTTACCCTTCACAGCATCCGACTCTATCAAAGTTTGTCAATCATAGAGTTTTTTAGTATAGTAGAAATATGAAATTTACAAAAATAATCAGTGGTTTGCTTGCTCTTGGAGTGATAATCTTATTTATAAAATCTTACCAAAATTTTAAAAATTTGGAATTTCCTAGTACGCAGTTAGTCCTATTTAAATCGCTTTCGTTTTATATGTCTGTAGAATCTTTTGAAAATACATTTATAGCAGCTGACAAAGTCGTGGAAGAGGAGGAAATGGCCTATCGCGATACTTGGCGTGCAGAAGATCCGTATTTTTATAAAACAGGGCGTCTTTTCTACTACTACGAAAATATGAGATGGGAAGGCTATACTATCCGCGCAGATTTTACATTTTCAAAATGGCATACCTTGGAAAAAGCGAGGGCTTCTTTTCCTGTTGCTTCAAAAATGGAACAGAAAGAACTACTTGGCAAATTATCGCAGGCTATAAAAACAGAAATTGAATCTTTACCAGACTATCAGTCTATGACAGTTGAAATGGTAGGACTAGATCAAGATTCTTATCAATATAAAGTCAAATTACAAGGGCAAACGGAGGATCTCTGGGTCGAGGTTTATTCGACAGAACTTGGATATCATGAAAAGCCTGAAGATAAGGAGTATGGGGTTGGGATTAGTCAATATCGGAGGCATGCATCGTAGTCCTTTCCTTCTATACCATAGAATAAAGAGTCAGTTAATTGTTGACTCTTTTATCTTGGACAAATCCTAACCTTTTTTAGTATAGTAGAAAGATGAAATTTACAAAAATAATCAGTAGTCTGCTTGCTCTTGGAGCTTTACTCATGCTTTTATCAGCTTGCCAGAATATCAAAAAGACACAACTGGTCTTGTTTGAATCCCTTTCTTTCGGTATGCCTGTTAAATCTTTTGAAGAAGTATTGGGAGAGGCTAGCGAGGTGGAGGAAGAAGAGGAAATGGCCTATCGTGATACTTGGCGTGCAGAAGAGCCGTATTTCTATAAAACAGGCCGCCTTTTCTATCACTATGAGCAGATTACTTTGAAAGGCTATCCAGGCCGAGTAACCTTTACATTTTCAAAGTCGCATTACTTGGAAACAGTAGCGGCTTATTTTCCCGTTGCCTCAAAAGCTGAGCAGCAAGCATTGCTCGATAACTTATCCCAGACTGTAAAAAAAGAACTTGAAGCTCTTCCAGATTACCAGTCTATGACCACTGATCCGGTAGGACTATACGATGACGGTTATCGCTACAAGGTCAAGTTGAAGGGACAACAGTGGGAACTCTGGGTCGATGTCTATCCGACAGAAGATGAATATGCTGAAAAAACTGAAGCCAACAAGTATATGATTCGAGTGGATCAATTTCTCATGTATCCATGACACTTCCTCTTCAGCACTTTTTGCTGGCAATAGATTTCGAATCCGAAACTTTTTTCTCTTCTTTGAATATGTTATAATAGTCCGTGCTGTGGCTGTGATGATGAACAGCCTCAATTGGAGAAAATATGAGGAGAAGGATGAAAGAAAAAGGATTTTGGGAAGGTGTTCAGGCGGCCATGCCGACTGCCCTTGGCTATGTCAGCATTGGTTTAGCTTGTGGGATTATTGGTGCGCCTTATGTGACACCTGTTGAGATGGGCTTGATGAGCCTCTTTGTTTATGCCGGGAGTGCCCAGTTTGCCATGTTGGCACTGATTGCGGTACAAGCGCCTGTGGCAGCCGTTGCTATGACAGTTTTTTTGATCAACTTGCGACTCTTTTTGCTGAGCTTGCATGCATCGACCTATTTCCGTCATACTAGTCTCTGGCAAAATATCGGCATGTCCAGTCTCCTGACAGATGAGACCTATGGGGTTTTGATGGGCGAATTAGCCCATACAGACAAGGTTCATCCCATGTGGATGCACGGGAACAATCTCAATAGTTATGTAGCCTGGTTTATTGGGACAGTGGCGGGGACAGCTTTAGGTGGCCTTCTTCCAAATCCTGAGGTCTTTGGATTGGACTTTGCCCTTGTTGGGATGTTTATCGGGATTTTTACTTCACAATTTCAGATTATGCAAAGACGGGTTCCTGTACGGAATCTGCTGCGGATCCTAGCAGTTGTTGCGGTGTCCTTCGTTTTGCTCTTGACAGTGGTGTCTCAGTCGCTAGCTGTTTTGTTTGCGACCTTGCTAGGTTGTACCATGGGGGTGGTCTTAGATGGTCAGTAAGTATATTTTAATGGCAATCGTCTTTTCTGGATTAGTGACTTGGATTCCCCGTATGATTCCCTTCATCTTGGTTAAGTACAAGGGGTTGCCAGCTATCGTTGAGCGGTTTTTGAAGTTCTTGCCTGTTTCCATTATCTTTGCCTTGATCCTTTCAAGCGTAGTGACTGGCAAGGTTGGCAGCCTTCCTCAAATCAAATGGCTGGACTTTTTAGCAGTCTTTCCAACGGCTTGGGTAGCCTTTCGCTACCGCAATCTAGTGGGTACAGTTCTTTTTGGAGTGGTCTTGATTGCAGTCTTGCGCCTGGTCTTTTAGTCAGTCATAAAAAAAACCTATCACCGAGATAGATATCATATAATGGCAAAAAAAGATATTTTCTGTTAAGATAGTAAAGTATTCTATTTTGGAGGAAATGACATGAAAAAAATCGTCAAATATTCATCTTTTGCTGCTCTAGGACTTGTTGCCGCAGGTGTACTAGCAGCTTGCTCAGGTGGAGATAAGAAAGATACTGCAACTAGCGAAGCAGCATCTGGTAAGAAAGAAATTATCGTTGCAACCAATGCTTCACCAAAACCATTTAACTACGAAGAAAATGGCGAGTTGACTGGTTATGAGATTGAAGTAGTCCGTGCTATCTTTAAAGACTCTGACAAATACGATGTCAAGTTTGAAAAGACAGAGTGGTCAGGTGTCTTTGCAGGCCTTGATAGCGATCGCTACCAAATGGCTGTGAACAATATCAGCTATACCAAAGAACGTGCTGAAAAGTACCTTTATGCAGCACCAACTGCTAAAAACCCTAACGTTCTCGTTGTGAAGAAAGATGACGACAGCATCAAGTCACTTGATGATATCGGAGGCAAGTCTACTGAGGTTGTTCAAGGGACAACATCAGCTAAACAGTTAGAAGATTATAACAAACAACACGCAGACAATCCAACGGTTCTTAACTATACCAAGGCTGATTTCCAACAAATCATGTCACGTTTGAGCGATGGTCAGTTTGACTACAAGATCTTTGATAAAATCGGTGTAGAGACAGTTATCAAAAACCAAGGTTTGGACAACTTGAAAGTCATTGAACTTCCAAGCGACCAACAACCTTACGTTTACCCACTTCTTGCTAAAGGTCAAGATGAGTTGAAATCATTTGTAGACAAACGTATCCAAGAACTCTACAAAGACGGAACTCTTGAAAAATTGTCTAAACAGTTCTTCGGGGACACTTATCTCCCAGCAGAAGCTGATATTAAATAATCGTATGAAATCATCCAGTCTGAGAAAGGCGGATGATTTCTCAATGTTTGGGTATATAGTTTCAAACTATATGTCTGCCTATCTAATAACAATTTGCTAAATCAAATAAAGTATGAGATACTGTTACGGTATTATTTTTAAAGGAGAAAGAATCATGAAAATTAAAAAATGGCTCGGTGTAGCAGCGCTTGCTACAGTCGCAGGTTTGACTCTTGCCGCTTGCGGAAATTCAGAAAAGAAAGCAGATAACGAAACAGTTGTCAAAATTGCAACAGTTAACCGTAGCGGTTCTGAAGAAGCACGTTGGGATAAAATCCAAGAATTGGTTGAAAAAGATGGAATTAAATTGGAATTCACAGAGTTCACAGACTATTCACAACCAAACAAGGCAACTGCTGATGGCGAAGTAGACTTGAACGCTTTCCAACACTACAACTTCTTGAACAACTGGAACAAAGAAAACGGGAAAGATCTTGTAGCGATTGCAGATACGTACATCTCACCAATCCGCCTTTACTCAGGTAAAAATGGGGAAGAAAACAAGTACACCAAAGTGGAAGAAATCCCAGATAACGGTGAAATTGCCGTACCAAACGATGCAACAAACGAAAGCCGTGCGCTTTACTTGCTTCAATCAGCTGGTTTGATCAAATTGGATGTTTCTGGAACTGCACTTGCAACAGTTGCTAACATCACAGAAAATCCAAAGAACTTGAAGATTACTGAATTGGACGCTAGCCAAACAGCTCGTTCATTGTCATCAGTTGATGCTGCCGTTGTAAACAATACCTTCGTTACAGAAGCAAAATTGGACTACAAGAAAGCACTCTTCAAAGAACAAGCTGATGAAAACTCAAAACAATGGTACAACATCATCGTTGCGAAAAAAGATTGGGAATCATCACCTAAGGCTGATGCCATCAAGAAAATTATCGCAGCTTACCACACTGATGAAGTGAAAAAAGTTATCGAAGAAACATCAGACGGTTTGGACCAACCAGTTTGGTAATAAGACACAGGGAGGTGGGAGAGAGTTTCCACCTCTTGCTTTTGTATAGAGAGTTGATTTTAAAGAGGCACTTGTGGTCGTTCCAAGGACGCAAGTACGTAGTAGAAAGAGAGAGAAAATGGTTTTTCCTAGCGAACAAGAGCAGATTGAAAAATTTGAGAAGGATCATGTGGCCCAACATTATTTTGAAGTCTTGCGCACCTTGATTTCCAAGAAATCAGTCTTTGCCCAGCAGGTTGGACTCAAGGAAGTCGCAAACTATCTAGGTGAGATTTTCAAGCGTGTAGGGGCTGAAGTGGAGATTGATGAGAGCTACACGGCTCCCTTTGTCATGGCGCATTTCAAGAGTTCGCGTCCGGATGCCAAGGCCTTGATCTTCTATAATCACTATGACACCGTTCCAGCGGATGGCGACCAGGTGTGGACAGAGGATCCTTTTACCCTTTCTGTGCGAAATGGTTTTATGTATGGGCGTGGGGTTGACGACGACAAAGGCCACATCACAGCTCGTTTGAGTGCTTTGAGAAAGTATATGCAGCACCATGATGACCTGCCTGTCAATATCAGCTTTATCATGGAGGGAGCAGAGGAGTCTGCTTCCATGGATCTAGATAAGTATTTAGAGAAACACGCAGACAAACTTCGTGGAGCGGACTTGCTAGTCTGGGAACAAGGAACCAAGAACGCCTTGGAACAGCTGGAAATCTCTGGCGGAAACAAGGGAATCGTGACCTTTGATGCTAAGGTGAAGAGTGCGGATGTGGATATCCACTCGAGTTATGGTGGTGTCGTGGAGTCAGCACCGTGGTATCTTATCCAGGCCTTAAGTAGCCTACGTGCAGCAGATGGACGTATCTTAGTAGAAGGCTTGTACGAGGATGTTCAAGAGCCAAATGAACGAGAACTAGCCTTGGTAGATACCTATGCCCAACGCAATCCTGAGGAAATTAGTCGCATTTATGGTTTGGAATTGCCTCTCTTACAAGAGGATCGTGCAGCCTTTCTAAAACGTTTCTTTTTCGAGCCAGCACTTAATATCGAAGGGATTCAGTCAGGTTATCAAGGGCAAGGGGTTAAAACGATTTTGCCAGCAGAAGCCAGTGCTAAGTTAGAGGTTCGTTTGGTTCCTGGCCTAGAACCACATGATGTTCTGGAAAAAATTCGGAAACAGCTAGACAAAAATGGCTTTGATAAGGTAGAATTATACTATACCTTGGGAGAGATGAGCTATCGAAGCGATATGAGCGCGCCAGCCATTCTCAACGTAATCGAGTTGGCCAAGAAATTCTATCCGCAGGGCGTATCGGTCTTACCGACAACAGCGGGGACAGGACCTATGCATACGGTCTTTGATGCCCTAGAGGTACCAATGGTGGCCTTCGGTCTAGGAAATGCCAATAGCCGAGACCATGGTGGAGATGAAAACGTGCGAATCGCCGATTACTACACCCATATTGAATTAGTAGAGGAGCTGATTAGAAGCTATGAGTAGAGATATTATCAAGTTAGATCAGATTGATGTGACTTTTCACCAAAAGAAGAGAACCATCACAGCGGTCAAGGATGTGACCATTCACATCCAAGAAGGGGATATCTATGGTATCGTTGGATATTCTGGAGCAGGAAAATCCACTTTAGTTCGAGTGATTAACCTCTTGCAAAAGCCATCTGCTGGGAAAATTACCATTGATGACGATGTGATTTTTGATGGCAAGGTGACCTTGACGGCAGAGCAGTTGCGTCGCAAACGTCAAGATATCGGGATGATTTTCCAGCATTTTAACCTCATGAGTCAAAAGACAGCAGAGGAAAATGTAGCCTTTGCCCTTAAACACTCTGGACTCAGCAAGGAAGAAAAGAAAGCTAAAGTGGCTAAGTTGTTAGACTTGGTTGGTTTGGCAGATCGTGCTGAAAACTATCCTTCACAACTGTCAGGAGGGCAAAAACAGCGTGTGGCCATTGCGCGTGCCTTAGCAAATGATCCGAAAATTTTGATTTCAGACGAGTCAACATCTGCCCTCGACCCTAAGACAACCAAGCAAATTCTGGCCTTGTTGCAAGATTTGAACCAAAAATTAGGCTTGACCGTTGTCTTGATTACACACGAAATGCAGATTGTCAAAGACATTGCCAACCGTGTGGCAGTCATGCAGGATGGGCATTTGATTGAAGAGGGTAGTGTCCTTGAAATCTTCTCAGACCCTAAACAACCTTTGACCCAAGACTTCATCTCTACTGCAACAGGTATTGACGAAGCCATGGTTAAGATTGAGAAGCAAGAAATCGTAGAACATTTATCTGAGAACAGTATTTTAGTGCAGCTCAAGTATGCAGGGGCTTCGACAGACGAACCACTTTTGAATGAATTGTACAAACATTACCAAGTAACGGCTAATATCCTTTATGGAAATATCGAAATTCTCGATGGCACTCCCGTCGGAGAATTGGTTGTGGTCTTGTCAGGTGAAAAAGCAGCATTAGCAGGTGCTCAAGAAGCTATTCGTCAAGCAGGCGTACAGCTAAAAGTATTGAAGGGAGGACAGTAAAATGACAGAGTTTATTCAAACTTATCTACCAAATGTCTACAAGATGGGCTGGGCTGGTCAGGCAGGCTGGGGAACGGCTATCTACCTAACTCTTTATATGACAGTTCTTTCCTTCATCATCGGAGGATTCTTGGGGCTGGTGGCAGGTCTTTTCCTCGTCTTGACAGCGCCAGGTGGTGTCTTGGAAAATAAGGTTATCTTTTGGATTTTGGATAAGATCACCTCTATTTTCCGTGCGGTTCCTTTCATCATCCTCTTGGCAATCATGTCGCCACTTTCTCACTTGATTGTGAAGACGAGTATCGGTCCAAATGCAGCCCTTGTCCCCCTTTCTTTTGCGGTCTTTGCCTTCTTTGCCCGTCAGGTGCAGGTTGTCTTGGCTGAGTTAGATGGTGGTGTCATTGAGGCTGCTCAAGCAAGCGGAGCGACCTTCTGGGATATCGTGGGTGTTTACCTATCAGAAGGTCTTCCAGATTTGATTCGTGTGACGACAGTGACCTTGATTTCCCTTGTTGGGGAAACAGCTATGGCGGGAGCAGTTGGTGCTGGTGGTATCGGTAATGTGGCCATTGCCTATGGATTCAACCGTTACAATCACGATGTGACCATCTTGGCGACCATCATTATCATCTTGATTATCTTTACAATCCAGTTCTTGGGAGATTTCTTGACCAAGAAATTAAGCCATAAATAAAAAGAGCCGAAGGGCTCTTTTTTAGTGATTAGATCTTGTGTGTAAGCTTTTTACTAATGGTTTGCCCTATCAAAGCACCCATCAAGGCACCTAGGAGGATGCTTGAAACAAAGAGAAGGATTTTGTCCAACTCTGGAGGGACCATGATACGGTCAATGTATTCTTGGGATTTTCCACGCGCAAGTAAGGTGGCCATGTAAGCTTTGGGACGGATCCACATGAGGAAGATAGGGCCACTTGTGCTAAAAGCAAAGACGAGGAAAGAGAGGGTGTTTTTGATTCGGTCTTTGTAGTTTCCGAGACGAGCGAGGGCATCTGCTGCAAGACCACAGGCGAGTCCTGGGAGAAAGGCACCAGCGCCATGCTTGCTAGCTAGGAAGAAAAGTGCTATAAAAAGTCCTAGAGTGGTGATAGCGCCAAAACGAGGGACCTTCGTCAAAAGAAGCATGTAGACACTGCCACCGAAAAGGGCAGAAAAGGCAGGTGCGTAGAACATATTGCCTGTCTGGTCGACCAGGTGTCCTAGGAAGACTCCAATCCCTAGACAGAGAAAGTAGAGGACGGCAGCCAAGAGGGTGGTTAAGATATTTTTCTTCATGAGAATCTCCTTGATATAGACTAACAAAACCCATTGTATCACGCTTTTTGAGGATTGTAAATGGGAGTTCTATATTTTTGAAAACGCTTGAAATATGATATAATAGTTACATCGTTAGTTTAAGGAGAGTAGCATGGGAAAGTTTCTAGAATTCGTCTTTAATCGTATCTTTTTGGGGATGATGGCGACGGCTTATTTCTGGCTATTAACACTAGCAGGAGGAGTGGTCTTTGGTTTGGCACCAGCTAGTGCCACCCTGATGAGTTTGTATGCGGAGCATGGGTATACCTATCGAGCATACCATTTGAAGGAAGCTTGGGAATTGTATAAGAGCAATTTTGTCAAGAGCAATCTGGCTTTCTATAGTTTTGTGTTTGTAGATCTTGTACTGGTTTATGGTTTATATCTTCTAGTTCAATTGCCCCACCAGACCATTTTCCACCTCTTAGCGACCTTTCTCAACGTCCTTGTAGTGGCCCTTGTCTTTCTAGCCTATACTGTTTCCTTGAAACTTCAGGTGTACTTTGATTTATCCTACCAAAACACCTTAAAACTGTCCCTTATCGGGATTTTTATGAGCCTACCTGCGATTGCCAAGGTTTTACTCGGGTCCGCTCTCCTTGTAGGAATTGGTTATTATATGCCTGCCTTGCTCTTTTTTGTAGGAATTGGAATGTGGCATTTCTTTATCAGTGATATGTTGGAACCTATTTATGAAAGTATCCATGAAAAATTGGCAACAAAATAGAATGAAGCAGTTCTGGCTTCACTCTCTTTTACGGATTTATAGTTTGGTTATGATCGTGGTCATTGCCAGTTTTGCGATTATGCTCTCGTATGCTGACTGGGACTCGCGTGAGAAAGAAGCCCAAAGGGTTGCAGAACGTGTGACCACTAGGACAGTGAGTGAAGTGGAATATTATCACAGAGAGTCAACCCAACTTGCTCAGTCTTTGGTTGAAAATCAGGCCCGCATCGAAGGGATTTACAAGTATTTCAGTCTCAGCACACCAGACTATTTCTATTGGCAATTAGAGCGTAAAACTTCGCCTTATATCTCGGTTTCCCTGTATGAAAATATTGATGACCTCTATGTTCGGAATGATTTTGTGACTGGAGTGGCCATTGTTCTTCAGGACTATAAGGAAGTCTATGTTTCGACTAGAGAAAAACGCAGTGGAGAGAAAATTCCTGCGGAGGATTTTAAGCCAACAGCCAATAGTTTTGCCATTCCTGTTTCCGATCCTGTGTCTGACAAGGATTTAGGAGTGATCTATATCTCCCTATCCCCAGATGTTTTACATGGCGCTATTGACAATACTCGGGGTCATATCCCAATGGCTGTAACAGTAACTTCGCCTTTTGAGACTGAGATGTTCCATATTGGGGAGAAGGTCTCAGCCGAGCGAGAAAACTGGTTTGTAGGTGTCACCTCTCACGGTTATCAGGTTCGAGTTGCTGTTCCTAAAAATTTTGTTCTTACAGGAACTTTGATGAGTTCAGCTGTCATTATTGGGCTAAGTATTCTCTTTATCATTATTTTGTACGTGACCCTTAGACAGACTTTTTCAAATTACCAAAAGCAGGTCGTAGACCTAGTAGATTCGATCGAGGTGATTGCTCAAGGGGAAGAAGGCCTTCGAATTGATACCTCTGAAAAAGACCAAGAGTTGCTTCTCATTGCAGAAACAACCAATGATATGTTGGAACGCCTGGAAAAAAATATCCACGATATCTATCAGCTAGAGCTCAGTCAAAAAGATGCCAATATGCGAGCTCTACAGGCTCAAATCAATCCTCACTTTATGTACAATACTCTGGAGTTTTTACGGATGTATGCCGTCATGCAAAGTCAGGATGAACTGGCAGATATTATCTATGAATTTAGTAGCTTGTTACGCAACAATATCTCCGACGAGCGGGAAACGACGTTAAAGCAAGAGTTGGAATTTTGCCGAAAATATAGCTATCTCTGTATGGTACGTTATCCTAAATCCATTGCCTATGGTTTCAAGATCGCACCAGAATTGGAAGAAATGAGGATTCCAAAATTTACACTCCAACCATTAGTAGAAAACTACTTTGCCCATGGTGTTGACCATCGCAGAACGGATAATGTCATCAGTATCAAAGCCTTGAAGGGCCAAGGCTTCGTTGAAATCCTAGTGGAAGACAATGGTCGAGGAATGCCCGCTGAGAAACTAGCTAGCTTGCAGGAAAAATTAGCTCAGAGAAGTTTTGAACACGAAGCAAGCTATAGTGGGGAGCGGCAATCAATTGGAATAGTAAATGTACACGAACGCTTTGTTCTCTACTTTGGGGATCGCTACCAAATCAGTGTAGAGTCAGCTGAGCAAGAAGGTGTTCGTTACCATATCACTATCCAGGATGAATAGAAAGGGTAGAAATGTATAAAGTTTTATTAGTAGACGATGAGTACATGGTGACAGAGGGGCTCAAGCGATTAATCCCCTTTGAAAAATGGGATATGCAAGTCGTCGCAACAGCTAATCACGCAGATGATGCTTTGGACTATGTTAAGAAAAATCCAGTAGATGTGGTCATTTCCGATGTCAACATGCCAGATAAGACCGGACTTGAGATGATTAGGGAAATGAAAGAGCTACTTCCAGATACCTATTATATCTTGCTGTCTGGTTATCAGGAGTTTGACTACGTAAAAAAAGCCATGAACCTTAGTGTCGTGGATTATCTGGTCAAGCCAGTAGACAAGGTGGAGTTGGGCAATTTACTAGAAAAGATTGCGCAGCAGCTTCAGGAAAAGGTGGAGCAGAGTCAGACTCTCAGCCAAGAATTGGATGAAGAAGGCTTTGTCAACTTCTTAGCAGGTAAAGACAGCTGGTGGATAGGACTTTCAAAGGAAAAGCAAGGTTCTTTTACCATTCCTTACTATATTTTGGGGCAAGACTGGCAGATTTTCATCTCTGATCAACCGCTCGACGGCATCATCGTGGCACCATTTGAAGCACCCTTCCAGCAGTCCTTTGAGAATTGGAAGATCAACGCTGAAAAAGCCCTCTTCTACGGTTCAGTCAATCTAGAAAAATCCGAGAGTTTGTTTGCTTATTACGAGCCGATTTATCGGGTGATTATCCAAGGGAATATCAATCAAATCATCGAAGAATTAACCCTGCTAGAGAAGGTTGTTTTGGAGAATACTCCGCGCGTGGCCATCACGAAGCAGCTCTTCACCCAGTTTGTCATGGATGTCTTTCATTTGTTTGAACACCTAAAAGCAGATGATATGACCGAGATTGTCAAAGCTATCCATGCCATTAACACCTTTGAAGAATTGGTTGCCTATATCAAAGAAACTTTGACCAAGTTTTTTGGTCAGTACCGCATGAATGAAAATGTGGTGAGCGTTCTGGAGGTGATTGGGCGTGATTATCAGAAAGAGCTCTCACTTAAGGATATTAGCAAGGATCTCTTTATCAATCCTGTCTATCTCGGTCAGCTAATCAAGAGGGAAACCAACTCAACCTTTGCGGAATTGCTCAATAAACAGCGAATTAAGGCGGCGCAACAACTCTTACTTTCAACCAGTGATAGTATCGAAGATATTTGCTATGCAGTTGGCTACAGTAATGTTGGATATTTCTACAAGGTTTTCCGTAAATTGTGCGGAAAATCACCGAAAGCCTATCGGAAACAAGTTGAAACCAGCTTGTAAAAGTTGTATTCCTGTACAAAAAATGCTATAATGTTCAAAATATCTTATGGAGGAAAACATGAAAAAGAATCCTATTTATCTTTGGGTTTTGTTAGTCCTATCAGCCCTTATTTCATCTATGTCATTATTTGGAATCTTGAGTCCATTGCCAAGTAAAGATGTGCTTCGTGCTAGCCTGGCGAATAGCGGGACGCTTACTGCTCAGCAATTAGAAGACACAGTCAACTATACTTACCAAGTAACAGCGTCATCGCACTCAATTTTTAATGTAGTTTTGATTGTTTTATCTGCTATTTTAGTTGTGGTAGCCTTTGTGTTCTTAGTTCGTAAAAACGTCCAATTTGCAAACTATGCTTATATTGGCTATGTTCTACTAGCTATTGTTGGTTTGGTTTATAGCTATATGAACGTTCAAGATGCAGTTCAATTAATCAAAGATACTACCCTCGGCTTAGGAATGGGAGCATTAGCACAAGGAACGAATATTTTGTTCATCATCATCAATGTCCTCTTTTTAGCCTTGGTATTCTACAAGATGTGGCGCCAGCAAAAAGATTTGGCTGAAGAAGCCGAAGCAGAGGAAGTTGCCTAAGTATTGACAAAAGAGAACTATCAAGTTACAATCTTGGTAGTTCTTTTTAAATCGTAAACAAAAAATCGAGGTCAATATGAAAAAAATATCCTTAGTGTATATCAGTTTGAGTGGGAATACAGAGAGTTTTGTAACCCGACTCAAGGATTATCTCTTGTCTCAGTACGAAGAAATTGAGGTCCAAAAAATCCATATCAAGGATCTGGTCAAGGAAGGGAAAGATTTCTTTGAGATGGACCATCCTTATGTCGCCTTTTTACCAACCTATCTAGAAGGTGGAAATGGTGTCGACAACGGCGATGTTGAGATTCTTACGACTCCAGTGGGCGACTTTATCGCCTATGGAGACAATGCTAGTAAGTGTTTTGGGGTAGTGGGATCTGGTAATCGCAATTTTAATAACCAATACTGCCTGACTGCCAAGCAGTACAGCCAGCGTTTTGGATTCCCGGTTTTGGCTGATTTTGAAATGAGAGGCATGCTGGGAGATATTAAAAAAGTCGCAGCAATCATTGCAGACTTGTATGAGTTAGAAACAGAAAAATAAAGTAGTACTGAGGGGCAGTTGAGATTTTTAACTGCTTTTTGTGTATACAAAAAGCACCCCGTAAGGGTGCCATTTATAAACTATCCTGCTTTTCCGATGGCAAGTGCATAGATAAAGAAAATAGCAAAGCCAAAGAGGAAAATCAATCCTGCGATAGCGAGGAGTTTTAGCCAAGAAGGAAGATTTTTATTCTCACGTGTCACCAAAACATAGTTCAAGAGAGCGAAGAATGGTGTTGTCAGGAAAGAACCGATCATGGCAAAGCGGAGCATGGTAGAAACTTGACCGGCAAAGAACTTGATGATGACGATACCGATGATAGCTGTGAGGGTCATCCAGATGTTCAAAGATTTACGATTATCCTCTTTTTGACTTAACAAGAGTCGCAGCGATTCCTGATTGACACGAGAGTAGCCATCGATAACGGTGATGACCGTTCCAAAGATACAAAGAAAGGCGATAAAGGTGATCAAATAACGAGACCATTCTCCAAGAACAGAGGCATACATACCCACAAACTGAGAAATGTATTTGGCTGAAGCGGCTTCAACTGCTTGTCCTGTAGGATACTGAATAAGCGCTCCTAGTGCCACGAAGAATACAGCTAGGATAGCAGTTCCAATGTAACCAACGTTAAAGTCGAAAAGGGCGTCCTCTGTATTAAAGTTGACAGTCTTTTTCTTTTCAGCAGACCAGAGTGAATTGATGGCTGAAATTTCAATAGGAGCAGGCATCCATCCTAAGAGAGAAACGATGAAAGGGAGGGCCGCCATTTGCCAAGGTGTCTTTTCGACAAAATCAGAGCTATATTCTGGATGCTTAATTGCTGCAATAATAACTGCAAGAACTGTTGCAATGGTCAAAGCGGACATAATCCATTTTGCCATACCATCCAATAGTTTGTAGCCACCAAAGAGTAGCATGGCCCAAATGACTGCAACAAGGATAAGGGACCATTGAGTGATGCTAAGACCAATCATTGGAAAAGCGCTAGCGATGATGGCTGAGCAAAGGATAGCGACTCCAGCTGTATTGACCATAGCAGAGAAAACATTGAGGACAAAGAAAATCCAGAGATAGAGTTTTCCTTTTTCGGCATAGCCTTCGACCAAGGTTTTACCAGTGTCGGCAGTATATTCGGCACCAAAACGGAAAAATGGATATTTAAAAACATTGGCCAAGATAACCAAGAGGAGTAGTGACCAACCATAAGAACCACCAGCTTGAGTAGAGGATACAATGTGAGAACCTCCAACGGCGGCAGAAGCCATGAGGATTCCTGGCCCCATTGCCTTTAGTTTGCTTGCCCAGGTTGACTGGTTTGATAACGTAACTTGTGACATAATAAACACTCCTATTTTTGAATTTTCAGAATAATCTGAATAGATAGCTACTATTCTACAAAAAACTTAAAGGAAATGCAAGAATATTTTGAAAAAATACAGAAAATTACAGAAAACTTTACATGCGTTAATGAAATTTCTCCAAGGAGAATATGGTTAAGACTAAAAAATCCGAGAAGAAAGCTTCTCGGATTTTGATTATTTCAATTGATCTGTGACGTCTTTTGAGAGCAACATTCCCAGATGGTAAGTTTTATTGATATGTGCAATGACATCATTGATATTTTCAGTCGTGTGAATTTTCTCTTTGATGTCAGACCTAAATGTCTCGTCCTTCAAGAGTTGCTCTTGGTAGAGTCTTTGAAGTCTTTCCTTCTCGTACTTATTGAGCAGAAAAAGGAAAACCAAGCTAAGTACAACGAGGATATAAGCATATTGGCTCATAAGGAATCTCCCAGTGTGATAAATAGTAAAAGTGAATAAATTGTTTCATTGAACAGCTGCAAGGCCGAACAAAATATAAATGTTATTTTGCCTCAATCTTTCAGATTGCTTTCAAGTAATTTAAAAGATTACGACATGAGCCTAACCAAATCGATATTATTTGGTTAGGTGAATTAGTGAAGCAGTTAGCTAGTCCGCATATAAGCGGCTAGCGTCTAGCAATTAGGAGCTTTAGTTCCAATAACTTTAAGATTACGACGTTTTAGGACATAAATCGATCATATTTATGTCCTAAAACTAGTGAAGCGCCTAGCCAAAGTCCGAATAGGATTTGGCGTTAGTTACTTAGATTGCTCCGCAATCAAGTAACTTTGGCGATTTACATCTTTTCCGGCGCTTCTACTCCGAGCAAACGAAGAGCTTCTTTGAGGACCACTGCGGTTGCGTAGCTGAGGGCTAGACGGCTGTCGCGCTCAGGACTTTCATCTAGGATACGTGTATGTGCATAGTACTTGTTGAAAGCTTGAGCCAGACTAATCGCAAATTTCGCAATGATCGAAGGTTCAAAATTATCTGCTGCACGATTGATAATACGTGGGAAGTCTTGGAGTAGTTTAATGATTTCCCAGCTTTCAGCATCGTTCAAGCTGTAGTTGCCAGCTGTATCTGGTTTGAAATCGGCTTTGCGCAAGATAGATTGGATACGAGCGTAGGCGTATTGAACGTAAGGTCCAGTTTCCCCTTCAAAGGATACCATAGCTTCAAGGTCGAAGTCATATCCATTTGTACGGTCGGTCTTAAGATCATAGAACTTGATAGCCCCGACTCCAACAGCGTGGGCAACCTGGTCTTTATTTTCTAACTCAGGATTTTTCGCTTCGATTTGGGCCTTGGCACGACTAACAGCCTCAGCGATAGTCGGTTCTAGCAAGATGACATTTCCTTTACGAGTAGAAAGTTTTTTCCCTTCTTTTGTTACCAATCCAAACGGAACATGGACAATGTCTTGGCTCCAATCGTAGCCCATCTCTTGTAGTACTGCCTTGAGTTGTTTGAAGTGGGCAGATTGCTCTTGACCAACAACATAGATGGATTTTGCAAATTGGTATTCGTTTTTACGGTAAAGAGCTGCAGCCAAGTCTCGTGTGATATAGAGAGTTGCACCATCAGATTTTTTGATAAGGGCTGGATGTTCAATTCCATATTTCTCAAGATTCACAACTTGAGCCCCTTCTGACTCAACAAGAAGTCCTTTTTCAGCGAGAATGTCTACAACAGCATCCATCTTATCATTGTAGAAGGCTTCTCCGTTGTAGCTGTCAAAATCAACTTGCAATTCATTGTAAAGGCGGTTGAATTCCACTAAACTTTCATCACGGAACCATTGCCAGAGAGCGAGGGCTTCCTCATCTCCATTCTCCAGTTTGCGGAACCATTCGCGTGCTTCTTCATCCAAGCTAGGATCTTTTTCAGCTTCAGCATTGATGCGAACGTAGAGTTTAAGAAGTTCATCGATTGGATGTGCTTTAACGGCTTCCTCATTTCCCCATTTTTTGTAGGCAACGATCAACATTCCAAACTGTTTACCCCAGTCTCCTAGGTGGTTGACCTTGACTGTTTGATAGCCAATCTTTTGGAAAATATGTGACAAGCTATCTCCGATAACAGTTGAACGCAAGTGCCCAATAGAGAATGGTTTTGCGATGTTCGGACTAGACATATCGATAACGATATTTTCTTGCTTGCCAATGGTTTGGTCAGCATAGTGCTCTTTTTCAGTGATAACATCCTGCAATACCTGAGCCGAAATAGCAGATTTATCAAGGAAAAAGTTGACGTAAGGTCCAGTAGCGACAACCTTTTCAAAGGCTTGACTATTGATTTTTTCAGCAATATCTGCTGCAATCATTTGAGGAGCTTTACGCTCGACCTTTGCTAGAGAAAAGGCAGGGAAGGCGATGTCTCCCATTTCTGAGTTTTTAGGTGTTTCCAGTAAATTTAAAATAGCCTCTTGATCCAGGCTATCAATGACGCTAGCCAACTCGCTAGCAATCAATTCTTTTGTATTCATAAGGGCTCCTTTTGGGCTTTTTTACTATTTTAACACAATTTACTACATTTTTTGAGAAAGAAAAGAATTTTTTTGAATTATCTAGTTTTTTTGGTATAATATAGTTATAAAATAAATGTAAAAGTTGTTATAAATATTCACTTAAGAGGATAATATGAGAAAAAGAGAACGGCATCAATTGATTAAAAAGATGATCACCGAAGAAAAACTTGGGACACAAAAAGAGATTCAAGATCGTTTAGAAGCTCGTAATGTTTATGTGACACAAACGACTTTGTCGCGTGATTTGCGTGAAATCGGCTTGACCAAGGTTAAGAAAAATGATATGGTGTATTATGTACTAGCAAATGAGACAGATAAGATTGATTTAGTTGAGTTTTTGTCTCATCATTTAGAAGGAGTTGCAAGAGCTGAGTTCACCTTGGTACTTCATACCAAACTTGGGGAAGCTGCAGTCTTAGCAAACATTGTAGATGCAAACAAGGATGAATGGATTTTAGGAACGGTTGCTGGTGCTAATACCTTATTGGTTATTTGTCGAGACCAGCACGTTGCCAAGTTGATGGAAGATCGTTTGCTAGATTTGATGAAAGATAAATAAGGTCTTGGGAGTTGCTCTCAAGACTTATTTTTAGCAAGGAGAGATGGAAAATGGCAACAGAAAAGCTATCACCCGGCATGCAACAGTATGTGGATATTAAGAAACAATACCCAGATGCTTTTTTGCTTTTTCGAATGGGTGATTTTTACGAGTTGTTCTATGAAGATGCAATTAATGCAGCACAGATTTTAGAAATTTCCTTAACGAGTCGGAATAAAAATGCAGAAAATCCGATACCCATGGCGGGTGTCCCCTATCATTCTGCCCAGCAGTATATCGATGTTCTGATTGAGCAGGGCTATAAGGTAGCCATAGCCGAGCAGATGGAAGATCCCAAACAAGCAGTTGGTGTTGTCAAGCGAGAGGTGGTCCAGGTCATCACACCTGGAACGGTCGTTGATAGCAGTAAGCCGGATAGTCAGAATAATTTCTTGGTTGCCTTAGATCGTGATGGCAATCAGTTTGGTCTAGCTTATATGGATTTGGTGACGGGTGATTTCTATGTGACAGGTCTATTAGATTTTACGTTGGTTTGTGGGGAAATTCGCAACCTCAAGGCTCGAGAAGTGGTGCTGGGTTATGACTTGTCTGAGGAAGAAGAACAAATCCTCAGCCGTCAGATGAATCTGGTACTTTCTTATGAAAAAGAAGGCTTTGAGGACCTTCATTTACTGGATTCACGACTGGCAGCTGTGGAGCAAGCAGCAGCTAGTAAGCTCCTCCAGTATGTTCACCGGACCCAGATGAGGGAGTTGAACCACCTCAAACCTGTTATCCGCTATGAAATCAAAGATTTCTTGCAGATGGATTATGCGACCAAGACCAGTCTGGATTTGGTTGAGAATGCCCGTTCAGGTAAGAAGCAAGGCAGTCTTTTCTGGCTTTTAGATGAAACCAAAACGGCTATGGGTATGCGGCTCTTACGTTCTTGGATTCATCGTCCTTTGATTGATAAGAAGCGAATTGTCCAACGTCAAGACGTGGTGCAGGTCTTTCTTGACCACTTCTTTGAGCGAAGTGATTTGACAGACAGTCTCAAGGGGGTTTATGACATCGAACGTTTGGCTAGTCGGGTTTCTTTTGGCAAGACCAATCCCAAGGATCTCTTGCAGTTGGCGACCACCTTATCCAGTGTACCACGGATTCGTGTGATTTTAGAAGGCATGGAGCAACCTGCCCTGGCCTATCTTATCGAACAGTTAGATGCCATCCCTGAGTTGGAGAGCTTGATTAGTGCTGCCATTGCTCCTGAAGCTCCTCACGTGATTACGGAAGGTGGCATTATCCGTACGGGATTTGATGAGACCTTAGACAAGTACCGTCGTGTGCTCAGAGAAGGTACCAGCTGGATTGCAGAGATTGAGGCTAAGGAGAGAGAAAACTCTGGCATCAGTACGCTTAAGATTGACTACAATAAAAAAGATGGTTACTATTTCCATGTGACCAATTCGCAACTGGGAAATGTGCCAGCCCACTTTTTCCGCAAGGCAACGCTGAAAAACTCAGAACGCTTTGGTACCGAAGAATTAGCCCGTATCGAGGGAGATATGCTGGAGGCGCGTGAGAAGTCAGCCAACCTAGAGTACGAAATCTTTATGCGCATCCGTGAAGAAGTCAGCAAGTACATCCAGCGTTTGCAGGCTTTAGCCCAAGGAATTGCGACGGTTGATGTCTTGCAAAGTCTCGCAGTTGTGGCTGAAACCCAGCATTTGATCCGACCTGAGTTTGGAGACGATTCACAAATTGATATCCAGAAAGGGCGCCATGCTGTCGTCGAAAAGGTCATGGGAGCTCAGACCTATATTCCAAATAGTATCCAGATGGCAGAAGATACGAGTATTCAGCTAATTACAGGGCCCAACATGAGTGGGAAGTCTACCTACATGCGCCAACTAGCTATGACGGCGATTATGGCCCAGCTAGGCTCGTATGTGCCGGCAGAAAGCGCCCATTTGCCGATTTTTGATGCTATCTTTACCCGTATCGGAGCAGCAGATGACTTGGTTTCAGGTCAATCAACCTTTATGGTGGAGATGATGGAGGCCAACAATGCCATTTCTCATGCGACCAAGGATTCTCTCATTCTCTTCGATGAATTGGGACGGGGAACGGCAACATATGATGGGATGGCTCTTGCCCAATCCATCATCGAATACATTCATGAACATATCGGAGCCAAAACCCTCTTTGCGACCCACTACCATGAGTTGACCAGTCTGGAGTCCAGTTTGGAACACTTGATCAATGTCCACGTGGCAACCTTGGAGCAGGATGGACAGGTTACCTTCCTTCATAAGATCGAACCAGGACCAGCTGACAAATCCTACGGTATCCACGTTGCTAAGATCGCTGGCTTACCAGGAGAACTTTTAGCAAGAGCGGATAAGATTTTAACGCAACTGGAGAGTCAGGGACAAGAAAGCCCAACTCCGATGAGGCAAACAAGTGCCGTTACGGAACAGATGTCACTCTTTGACGCGCCTGCAGAGCATCCTATTCTAGCAGAATTAGCTGAACTGGATGTGTACAATATGACACCTATGCAGGCTATGAATGTCTTGGTCGAGTTCAAACAAAAGTTATAAAAAGAGCCCACTCACATTTTTGTGAGTGGGATTTTTCTATTACTTTTTATGAGCCAAGAGTTGATTGATGTGGTCTACTTTTTTTGCTTCTCTTTTATAGAGAATAACCCAGATGATGAGGTAGACGATCGCAAACTCTGGAATGAGCTGGAGATAGAAGGTCCAGTGGAAGGGGAACCAACCAGCCAGAGTTGCTAGTGGAACAAAGCCAGCCAGCATGAGGAAGAAATGGGAAAGTGTGGCACGGAGCAAGCTCCAGTCACGGCTGAATAAGCGGCTGCCAAAGCTAAAGAGAACGCCGATAGCTGACCAGATGACCATACAGTAGAGCAAGACTAGAGCACCGTGAACCTTATGTTGCACCATCACTTGTCCGATCAGAGACTCGGGACTCAGTGGGGCATAGGTATTTGGTGCATAAATGAGTGAAAAAAGGATAGAGAGGATGAGGCCGATGAGTACACCAGCGGCTGCATCGTGAAAGATTTGTTTTTTCATAGTTCTAATTTCTCCTTGATGGTTTTTAGGTAACGGCGTGAAGAGTAGGTGAAGCTTTCGTTTTTGAGAAAGATTTCGACTAGGCCGTTGGGGGTTAGTTTGAGATGAGAGATAGCGTCAATATTAACGATTTCAGATTGGGAAATTTGGATAAAAGTGGTCGGCAAGAGTTCAAGAACCTGATAGAGTCGTAAATCAATGCTGTAGGTCTGACTGGCAGTTTCTGCTAGAACCTTTCGATTCTCGATATAGAAGCGTTGAATCTTACTAACCTTAATTAGATAGACCTGATCATCAATCTTTCCTTTGATTGTTTCTTTTTGGTCAAGATTTTCTGCGAACTCGATGATTTTCTGGACTTTTTCGGTCGGCTGAGGAGTTTGGACAATCAGCTTTTCCTCCTCATAAGTCTCCTTAATCTGTAGTTCTACTTTCATAAATTTCCCTCCTTATATTTCATACAAAGTTGTGATCACTTCTTGTACACCTTTATTAATACTCTTCAAAAATCAAATTCAAACCACATCAGCGTCGTCTTGCCGTACTAAAGTACTGTCTGCGCCTAGCTTTCTAGTTTGCTCTTTGATTTTTATTGAGTATACCACTATTTTACGACCTCTGGCAAGAGCTTTTGCCTATGTGGACAGATTTAGCGTCTATGTGGCATTTGCTTTTTCTGGTAACATCTGAAATATGGTATAATAGCACTAATCAATTTCTAGGAAAATAGATACAGAAAGGGGCTGAAAGATGTCTCATATTATTGAATTGCCAGAAGTGTTGGCAAACCAGATAGCGGCAGGAGAAGTGATTGAACGTCCTGCCAGTGTAGTCAAAGAGTTGGTAGAAAATGCCATCGACGCGGGTTCTAGCCAGATTATCATTGAGATTGAGGAAGCTGGTCTCAAGAAAATCCAAATCACTGATAATGGTCATGGAATTGCCCACGATGAGGTGGAATTGGCCCTGCGTCGTCATGCGACCAGTAAGATAAAAAATCAGGCAGACCTCTTTCGGATTCGGACGCTCGGATTTCGAGGTGAAGCCCTGCCTTCTATCGCTTCTGTCAGTGTCTTGACTTTGTTGACGGCGGTGGATGGTGCGAGTCATGGGACCAAGCTCGTTGCGCGTGGGGGAGAAGTTGAGGAAGTCATCCCAGCGACTAGTCCTGTGGGGACCAAGGTTTGTGTGGAGGACCTCTTTTTCAACACACCTGCCCGCCTCAAGTATATGAAGAGCCAGCAAGCGGAATTGTCTCATATCATTGATATTGTCAATCGTCTGGGATTGGCTCATCCTGAGATTTCTTTTAGTTTAATCAGTGATGGCAAGGAAATGACGCGGACAGCAGGGACTGGTCAACTGCGTCAAGCCATAGCAGGGATTTACGGTTTGGCGAGTGCTAAGAAGATGATTGCCATTGAGAACTCTGACCTAGATTTCGAAATTTCAGGTTTTGTTTCATTGCCTGAGTTGACTCGGGCCAACCGCAACTATATCAGTCTCTTCATCAATGGCCGTTATATCAAGAATTTCCTGCTCAATCGTGCCATTTTAGATGGTTATGGAAGCAAACTTATGGTGGGGCGTTTTCCACTGGCAGTCATTCACATCCATATCGACCCTTATCTGGCTGATGTCAATGTTCATCCAACCAAACAAGAAGTGCGGATTTCTAAGGAAAGAGAGCTGATGGCGCTGGTTTCAGAAGCTATTTCAAATAGTCTCAAGGAACAAGCCTTGATACCTGATGCTTTAGAAAATCTTGCCAAGTCGACCATGCGTAATCGTCAAAAGGTAGAGCAGACCATTCTCCCACTCAAAGAAAATACGCTTTACTATGAAAAAACAGAACTCTCAAAACCTAGTCAAGCTGAGGTGGCCGATCATCAGGTTGAATTAACTGCGGAGGGTAGGGACCTAACCCTGTTTGCTAAGGAAACTTTGGACCAATTGACTAAGCCAGCAAAACTGCATTTTGCAGAGAGAAAGCCTGCTAACTATGACCAATTAGACCATCCAGAGTTAGACTTAGCCAGTCTTGATAAGGCTTATGACAAGCTAGAGCGAGAAGAATCATCCAGCTTCCCAGAGTTGGAGTTTTTCGGACAGATGCACGGGACCTATCTTTTTGCCCAAGGGCGAGATGGACTTTACATCATAGACCAGCACGCGGCTCAGGAAAGGGTTAAGTACGAGGAATACCGCGAAAATATTGGCAATGTTGACCAGAGCCAGCAACAACTCCTAGTGCCCTACATCTTTGAATTCCCAGCAGATGATGTCCTTCGTCTCAAGGAAAGAATGCCTCTCTTAGAGGAAGTGGGTGTCTTTTTAGCAGAGTATGGAGAGAATCAATTTATCCTGCGTGAACATCCTATTTGGATGTCAGAAGAGGAGATTGAGTCTGGTATCTATGAAATGTGTGATATGCTACTCTTGACCAAGGAAGTTTCGATCAAGAAATACCGAGCAGAGCTGGCTATCATGATGTCCTGCAAGCGGTCTATCAAGGCCAACCATCGTATCGATGACCACTCAGCCAGACAGCTCCTTTATCAGCTTTCTCAATGTGACAATCCCTATAACTGTCCACACGGACGTCCCGTTTTGGTGCATTTTACCAAGTCGGATATGGAAAAGATGTTCCGACGTATTCAAGAAAATCATACCAGTCTTCGTGAGTTGGGGAAATATTAAGAACACAAAAAGCCTTTGTTTTTCCAAACAAGGCTTTTTAGCTTTTCTAAGGTGGGAATTTTGAATGGACATGGGCAACTTGACACGAGGTTTACACTTGCTTGACAGGACCAGTCCTATAAAAGTACTGAGAAATATGATTTAATTGATTCAAGATTTCGCAGAATCGTCTTGGTTTGAAGGATTCTCAGGCCCAATTACCTTATCAAGATAACGTTGTTTGGTTTTGAAAGTCTTGTTGATCGCAATTGCTGAAGCGATTAAGAGAACGAAGGTCAGCCAAATCCAGGCGGTGAACTCGGCTGGAAAACTAGAACCGGCTAAAAAGAGATAGATAGCCAGAGCCAAGACGAAAATATAAATCACTTGCCAGAAGCCAAAGGATTTAACTTCTCTATAGTATTTGTCCTTATCTTCCTCCAAAATCACTGCCGTGGAAGATTTTTCAGAGTTTTCATCCAGTAGTAGATAGTCAGTTGTTACTTGGAAAATCTTGCTTAATTCAATGATTTTTTCGATTTCTGGAAGGACTTGTCCAGACTCCCATTTTGAGATGCTTTGCCGAGAAACATTAATTTTTTCTGCTAGCTTTTCTTGGGACCAACCTTTTTCCTTTCGGAGTTCAAATAGTTTTTCTGCGAGTTTCATCATTCTATCCTCCTTTTTCTACCTCTATCCTAACAATTTTTACTTATAATGAGAATACAATCTCCTGTACTATTTGTCAACCAGAGGTTGCACTTGTGTTTGCAGTTTTCAGCAAAAAAATATGATATACTAGGTAAGAAAAAGCGAAGAAATTATGAAAAAGGAATAAAAGATGAAAGAATTTTTTGCCCTCCCCAAGCAAATTCAAATGCGGGAATGGATGAGCTTTGTAGCACGGATTTTAGAGAGTGCCATTACTCCTTTTATGGCCATGTACTATGTTCAATATTTTGGAGCCTTTTGGGCGGGGTTATTGATGATCACAACCAAACTCATTGGTTTTTTAGCTGGGCTGTATGGTGGACATTTGGCGGATCTTTGGGGACGTAAGAAAGTCATTGACTGGGGAAACTTTGGTCTTGCGAGTGGCTACTTTCTTGTGCTGCTGGCAAATATGCCGAATCATATTTTTCCCTTTTTGACTTTTGTCGGAATGTTGCTGGCAGAGACCGCAGGAACTTTCTCTTGGCCGGCTATTGATGCGATGATTATTGATTTGACCGACGAGCAAAATCGCCGTTTCGTTTATACGATTAGTTATTGGTTTGTCAATGTATCCGTTATGTTAGGAGCAGGGCTTGCAGGTTTCTTTTACGACCACCATTTTTTTGAGTTGCTTCTGGTTTTGACGGTGATTAGCTTCTTGAATTTTTTCCTCGCTTGGAAATATTTTTCAGAAAGCAAGCCAGCTAATCTGGTCTTTGAGCATGGTAGTAGTCCTTTGGCAACTGTGAAAAATTATGCTTCTGTTTTTCAGGACAAAATTTTCCTACTTTATACGTTAGGGACTGTATTTAATGGTGTTATCTGGTTGCAAATTGACAATTATATACCCGTTCATTTGAAAGAGTCATTCATCGCGAGTAGTGTTTTCGGTATTCATATTTCAGGAGCTAAGATGCTCAGTATCATGGTTTTTATCAATACCCTGATTATTGTTTGCTTCATAACGACTGCCAATCGTTTGACCAAGGAAATGAAGATCATACCGCAGTTTTTATTGGGAAGTATTATCTTCGACTTGGGTATGCTTTTCACCATTGTCTTCAGGAGTTTCTGGGCTCTGTTTTTGCTAGCCATTCTCTATACTATGGGGGAACTCATCTGCATGCCGCCAAGCCAAGTTTTGCGGGCGGAAATGATGAATGAGAATAAGCTCGGAACCTACTCAGGTTTCCTTAATATGGCGCAGCCTTTAGCGTCTATTTTAGCGGGGGCGATGATTTCTATCAGCGCTGCAACAGGTGCTGTAGGTGTTTGGCTCGTTTTTATTGTGTGTGCAGTACTTGGGCTGCTTCTTATCATCAGAGCAGCGCATTTACACGGAATTGCAAATCAATTATAGAAAGTGAAAATAATGTACGAATATTTTAAAGGAATCATCAGTAAAATTACAGCCAAGTACATCGTATTGGAAGTCAACTCTATCGGCTATATTCTTCATGTGGCCAACCCCTATGCTTATTCAGGGCATCTTCATCAGGAATCCAAGATCTATGTGCACCAGGTGGTGAGAGAAGACGCGGAGCTTCTGTACGGCTTTGCGACCGAGGAGGAGAAGCAACTTTTTCTCAGCTTGATCTCAGTCTCAGGTATTGGCCCAGTGTCTGCTCTGGCTATTATTGCGGCTGATGATAATGCCGGCTTAGTGCAAGCCATTGAGCAGAAAAACATCACCTACCTGACCAAGTTTCCTAAGATTGGTAAGAAAACAGCCCAGCAGATGGTGCTGGACTTGGAAGGCAAGGTAGTTGTGGCTAGTGATGACCTTCCTGCTAAGGTCGCAGTGCAAACCAGCGCTGAGAACCAAGAATTGGAAGAAGCTATGGAAGCCATGTTGGCATTGGGCTACAAGGCAACCGAGCTTAAGAAGATCAAGAAATTCTTTGAAGGAACGACAGATACAGCTGAGAACTATATCAAGTCGGCCCTTAAGATGTTGGTCAAATAGGAGATTTTTATGACAAAACGCTGTGGTTGGGTTAAAATGAACAACCCATTATATGTGGCCTATCATGATGAAGAGTGGGGCCAACCCCTTCATGATGACCGTGCTCTTTTTGAGTTGCTTTGTTTGGAAACTTACCAGTCGGGTCTGTCTTGGGAAACGGTACTAAACAAACGCCAGGCTTTCCGAGAAGCATTTCATGGCTATCAAATTCAGGAGGTCGCGGAGATGGCAGATGGGGAGTTGGAAGCCTTGTTAGAGAATCCAGCCATCATCCGAAATCGTGCCAAGCTCTTTACGACGCGTGCCAACGCCCAAGCATTTTTACAAGTCCAGAAAACCTATGGCTCTTTTGACACTTATCTCTGGTCCTTTGTTGAGGGGAAAACTATCGTGAATGATGTTCCTGACTATCGCCAGGCACCTGCTAAAACAGCCTTGTCTGAAAAATTAGCCAAAGATCTAAAAAAACGAGGTTTCAAGTTCACAGGCCCAGTTGCCGTTTTATCTTTTCTTCAGGCCGCAGGTCTGGTTGATGACCATGAGAATGATTGTGAGTGGAAAAGCGGAAATTAGTGAGCCCAAGCGTCTAACTATCTGAGAATATAGAAAAAGCTGAGAAATTTATCTCAGCTTTTTGATTATATGCTAGTAATTTTTATAGTGCAGTGAGAAATGTCAGTCCACCTAAGACAACGCCAGCTGAGTTTGGAATAATTAGTATCCAATCCTTCTTAGGTTCTTTTGTCCATCCGTAAATAACCCAAATTAAACAAGATACTGCTGCGGATAAAGGCTGGAATGGTTGAGCTTTGTTGCCTTGTAAATTGGCAAAAATTTGTGGGATGTAGGCGATAAATACAATAATCCCGATAAAGGCCCCGATTGAACCGACAATTTGATTTATTTTTTGTTTAGTCATATATACCTCCTTCAAAAAGATATCATAAAAATAAGCAAAATGCAATAAATTCAGACACAAATTGTAACGAAAATCAATACCAAAGCACAAAAATGGAGAAATTGTTTATTTTTTGTTATCGTCAAAGCGAATGACTTGCTCCTGTGCATCTACATAAGCATGGACGCCAAAGGGAACAATGGCTCTTGGCGTTGCGTGGCCGACATTTAGATTATAGACAATCGGGATATTGTTATCAATGATATCCAATAGTGCTTCCTTATAGTCGTCATAGAAGGTTTCATCCATTGGCTTTCCGACCAAGAGTCCACTGATTACCTCAAATACTCCAGTTTCTTTCAAAGTCTGCACCATCTTTTTGAAGTTTTCCGGCTCAGGCTTTTCTTCGCTTGTTTCTAACAAGAGAATCTTTCCTTCCCAGTCGGATAAGTCAGGGAAGAGTTTGTACTTTTGGCAGAGCTCAGTGCTGTCTGCGTATCGAGAGTTGTCAAAGATATCATAGAGAGATTCAAGGCAACCACCGAGGATTTCTCCCTCAAACTGGGCATTTCCTTGTAACAAGTCAAAACCAGTATTTACATGGCTGATACGAGCTGTTCCCAAAGCTTTGGGACTGAAGTCAGTTCTTTCCTCATACCAAACGTCGCTAGGGCGGATTTCTGAGATTCTTCCTGTTTCGATCAGTTCTTTAAAGTAGAGGAGGCTATAGGATAACATCTCCTTGTCCAATTCACAAATGTCTGCTAGAAAGGATTGCCCATAAAAAGTCTTGATCCCTAGTTTATGCAACATAAGGTGGTTCATGGTTGTATCTGAGAAGCCAAGAAAAATCTTTTGTTTGATAACCTTCTGTAGTTGGTTATTTTCAAAAAAGTAGGGCAATAAACGATAGGTATCGTCCCCACCGATGGCGCATAGGATCATGTCGATGCTATCGTCTGAAAAGGTCTGCATCAAATCCTCTGCACGTGCCTCAGGATGATCCTTGATAAAGTCCAAGCCCTTTAGCGAATGGGGCAAAAAGATAGGATTGAGTCCCAAATCCTTGAGACGTTGGAGACCCAAGTCAACTTCGTGTTTGACAAAATCCTCTCCGATAATGCCACTAGACAAACTGACGATACCAATAGTAGAAACCATATCTCATCCTCCTAGAAATAGATTGAGCCTATTCTATCACAAAAGATGAGAGAAAACTATAGGAATTAGAGTCAGAAGTACTATTGAATCTCAAGAAAGCAAGTGAAAAAGCAACCGCCTATGCAGTTGCTTTTCGTTTTTCTAATCTCACTAGATATGAGTTACTTGGTCAACTCTTGATTATAGGAGAGGGCTAAATCAATCCAGTAAGGAAGTTCTTTTTGACCTTCAATATCTAGGTCTATATAGCCATGATAAGGTCGCCCTCTCATCAATGTAGTACGAGCTCCTGTTCGGGGTAGAACTTGCTTTTCCATTTCTTTGCCAATTCTCACCATAACCAGCTCGTCCTTTCTGGAACTGACTGTAAGAACCATTTTCCCACGAATCATAAAGGCAAGGCCACCAAACAGTTTCTTTTCTTCTAGATCTTCTTCGAAAATTTGGGGAGGAAGTTTGAGTGCTAGAATTTTTCGAATCTGCTGAGCTAAGGATTGACTATATGCCATAGCGTTTCACTTTTCTTAATAACGGGATGGGCCCGCGCTTGCACTTCGGATGTTAAAACGTTTCTTGAGATAGAAGCGAAGGGCGAGAAGGGCAGCTCCCAGGATAGCCAAAGGCAATGGAGCAAGGACTGGATTGAGGTTGGCTGGTAGGAAGCTTGTTGCAAAGAAGACAACCAACCAAAGGACCATAGAGGCCAGGATGACGAGGATTGATTTCCAGAATGGAGGACGTTGGCTACGATCTGTGTCTGGTCCATAATACTGGTAGACAAAGTAGTACATCAAGTAAAAGGCAAGTCCTCCTACAAGTCCAACCAACAAGAGGGTAATCAACCCATAGCCAATAGCCTGATCTGTAGAGAAGAAGGTAGTCAGAGCGCTAACCAATGCAAAGAGACTGGTGATAAAAAGGGCTGAGTCCATAATCATGAGTTTTGGATCGTCATTTTCTTTTGGATGCTCTTTTTCGTATTGCTCCTTGACAGTGAAGCTATGAGCCCAGTGGGTTGGAGCCCCGTAGAGGGAACGTGCAGTCGTTCCTTTGGCTTGCTCTTCAAGGATTTTAGGAATAACTTCCTCAAAAACAGCCTTGATTTCAGCATCTGTTTTACCATCTTTGATAAATTGTTGGGTAGCGATGTGGATAAACTCTTGGTTTTTCTTAGTTAATTTTTGTAAATCAATCTGAGACATAGGGATTCCTCTTAGAACCATTTTTTATGGATGAGATAGAGAGTGAGCGAAACACTCATAGCAAAGGCGATAAAGACGATTAACCAGAAGGCGTGTGGTTCACCGTTTAAAGGGATTTCATTATCCTTGAAGTTCATCCCGTAGGCTGAGAAGATCATGGTTGGGACAGACATAACGATGGTCACGAGAGCCAGAGTTTTCATGATGTTGTTCTGGTTGTTGGAAATGATAGAGGCAAAGGTCTCTGTCATAGAGTGAAGGACATTTCCATAGATATCTGCCATCTCGATGGCCTGTTGGGTTTCAATTAGAGTGTCTTCGAGTAGGTCTTCGTCTTCTAGGTATTTCTTGATGTTGCTAGTTGCGCTGGTCAATTTCTTAATCACGCGCTCGTTCGTCTTCAGTGAGGCCTTGAAATAGACGATGGTCTTTTCCAATTCCATGAGCTCGATCAGCTCTTCGTTTCGAGTAGACTTGTGAAGTTGACTTTCGATTTGTTCACTCTTACGGTCGATCGAACGAAGGGCCGTAAGGTAAAGTTCGGCGTTGCGGTAGAGAATCTGGAAGATAAAGCGTGAACGCATGAAAGTGTAGAAATTGCGCAGTCTACGGTTGATAAAGACATCGAGAACAGGGAGGGGCTCCAAGCAGGTAGTGATAATGGTCTCCTCTGTGATGATAATCCCCAGCGGAATCGTAACGTAGTAGGTACGATTGTTTCTTTCCTCTGTGATGGGAACGTCCACGATGATCAAAGTATACTCGTCTTCGATGGTAATACGGGACATTTCTTCCGCATCGAGCGGTGCTCGAAGGTCGGCAATGTCAATGTCGAAGGCGTTGGAGATTTCCAGTGATTCATTTTGTGTAGGATTGACGAGGTTGATCCAAGTACCCGGTTCAAGCGTGTCGATCTCTTTAAATTCAGTTGTTGTTGAGAGAAAAACTTGTTTCATATCCCCTATCCTTTCCTACTATTCAGTGATTCATTTTTTGCACCGTACTATTATACTATAAAAACAGCTTTTTGGGTAATAGAATTTCACATTTTTTGGTATAATGGAAAGCAATAATAGACTAGAAAGAACAAAGATGCAAGATAAAATTGTGATTCATGGGGCGCGTGCCCATAACTTAAAAAATATTGATGTGGAGATTCCAAGAGACAAGCTGGTTGTTGTGACTGGTTTGTCAGGTTCTGGGAAATCCAGTCTGGCCTTTGATACCCTCTATGCTGAGGGCCAACGCCGCTATGTAGAGAGTTTGTCAGCCTACGCTCGCCAGTTTTTGGGCAATATGGAAAAACCAGATGTGGATGCCATTGATGGCCTCAGCCCAGCTATTTCCATTGACCAGAAAACCACCAGCAAAAACCCTCGTTCGACCGTGGGAACCACGACTGAAATCAATGATTATCTGCGTCTCCTCTACGCACGTGTGGGGACGCCTTACTGTATCAACGGACATGGTGCTATCAAGGCTTCTTCTGTAGAACAAATCGTGGATAAGGTTTTGGAATTGCCAGAACGCCAACGTCTGCAAATTTTAGCTCCGGTCATTCGTAAGAAAAAAGGGCAACATAAGAGTGTCATTGAAAAGGTTCAGAAAGACGGCTATGTCCGCGTCCGAGTAGATGGGGAGGTCTATGATGTGACCGAAGTGCCAGAGTTGTCTAAGAGCAAGCAACACAATATCGATGTCGTGGTCGACCGTATTGTCATCAAGGAGGGCATTCGTAGCCGTCTCTTTGACTCAATCGAGGCTGCCCTTCGTATCGCAGAAGGCTATGTGATTATCGATACTATGGACGATTCTGAGTTGCTCTTTTCTGAGCACTATGCCTGCCCGGTTTGTGGTTTTACCGTACCAGAGTTAGAGCCACGTCTCTTCTCCTTTAATGCTCCTTTTGGCTCATGCAGTGAGTGTGACGGTTTGGGCATCAAGCTGGAGGTGGATGTTGACTTGGTGGTTCCTGATACCAGCAAAACTTTGCGTGAGGGAGCCTTGGCACCTTGGAATCCTATCTCATCCAACTACTATCCAAATATGCTAGAGCAGGCCATGACAGCCTTTGGAGTGGATATGGATAAGCCATTTGAAGACTTGTCAGAAGAAGATAAAAACTTGATTCTCTACGGCTCGGATGGCAAGGAATTCCATTTCCACTATGAAAATGAATTTGGCGGTGTGCGCGATATTGACATTCCTTTTGAGGGGGTTGTCAATAATATCAAGCGTCGTTACCATGAGACTAACAGTGATTACACGCGCACCCAAATGCGTCTCTACATGAATGAGCTGACTTGTGGAACCTGCCACGGCTACCGTCTCAACGATCAGGCCCTGTCTGTCCGTGTTGGTGGGGAGCAAGGGCTACATATCGGTGAAATCTCAGATTTGTCTATCGCAGACCATTTGGAGTTGGTGAGCCAGTTGACCTTGTCTGAAAATGAAGCCATTATTGCTCGTCCCATTCTCAAGGAAATCAAGGATCGCTTGACCTTCCTCAATAACGTGGGGCTTAACTATTTGACGCTGTCACGTTCGGCAGGAACCCTGTCAGGTGGGGAGAGTCAGCGAATTCGCTTGGCGACTCAGATTGGGTCCAACCTCTCAGGTGTCCTCTATATATTGGATGAGCCGTCCATTGGTCTCCACCAGAGGGATAATGACCGCCTGATTGCTAGTCTGAAAAAGATGCGTGACTTGGGCAATACTCTCATCGTGGTGGAACACGACGAAGATACCATGCGCGAGGCGGATTATCTGATTGATGTTGGTCCGGGTGCTGGTGTTTTTGGTGGAGAGATTGTCGCTGCAGGAACGCCCAAGCAGGTGGCTCGCAACAGCAAGTCTATCACAGGCCAGTACTTATCAGGAAAGCGAGCGATTCCAGTACCAGAAGAGCGCCGTGCCGGAAATGGTCGTTTTATCGAAGTGACAGGTGCGCGTGAGAACAACTTGCAAAATATCACCGCTCGCTTCCCGCTAGGGAAATTCATCGCAGTGACAGGTGTATCGGGTTCAGGTAAGTCGACCTTAATCAACAGCATCCTCAAAAAAGCCATTGCGCAGAAGCTCAATCGCAATTCAGACAAACCTGGTAAGTTTAAGACGATTACAGGGATTGAGCATGTAGACCGCTTGATTGACATTGACCAGAGCCCGATCGGACGGACGCCGAGATCTAACCCTGCCACCTATACGGGAGTTTTTGACGATATACGAGACCTCTTTGCTCAGACAAATGAAGCTAAGATTCGAGGCTATAAAAAGGGCCGCTTCAGTTTCAACGTTAAGGGAGGCCGTTGCGAAGCCTGCTCAGGTGACGGGATTATCAAGATTGAGATGCACTTCTTGCCAGATGTTTACGTTGCTTGTGAGGTCTGCCACGGGACCCGCTACAACAGTGAAACCCTAGAAGTTCACTACAAGGAAAAGAACATTTCGCAAGTCTTGGACATGACCGTTAACGATGCGGTGGAATTTTTCCAACACATTCCGAAAATTCAACGTAAACTCCAGACTATCAAGGATGTGGGGCTGGGCTATGTAACGCTAGGGCAACCGGCTACCACCCTTTCTGGAGGAGAAGCCCAGCGTATGAAGTTAGCTAGTGAGCTCCACAAACGCTCGACAGGTAAATCCTTCTATATTCTGGATGAGCCGACGACAGGGCTTCATACTGAGGATATCGCTCGCTTGCTTAAAGTCTTGGCTCGCTTTGTTGACGATGGAAATACAGTCCTCGTCATTGAGCACAATCTGGATGTTATCAAGACGGCAGACCATATCATCGATTTGGGACCTGAAGGTGGTGTTGGCGGTGGAACTATCATCGCAACAGGAACCCCAGAAGAAGTAGCGGCCAATGAAGCCAGCTACACAGGACACTATTTGAAAGGAAAGTTAAAATAAGATTTAAAAGGCTCTGCTTTTTTAGGCAGAGTCTTTTTTATAATAAATTACGAATTTTTTCTTTTATAAATGGGTTAAGAGAATAGTGTTTATCCAGATATTCTAGGAGTGCTTGAGCAGACTCAGAAATGCGTTCGTAACCTTGCAAAAAGTGAGGTAATTGCTTGGCTTCCCTTGGATAACCTTCTTCAAATCGTCTGTTGGTATTAAAGATATCTATAAAATTAGATTTAGAAGTTGTTTCCAAACTGATTAGTTCAGTCCAAAGCTTGACGGATCTGTTTTGTATTAAATCATAAGCAGCTAATTTTTCGCCTCGCTGATAGCGACCTAGCCCTAAATATAGATTACATAAAATTTCTCCCAACAGCCATTCACGGTCTCTGTTATCTTTTGATGGCAGTCTTTGTGGCTGACAGATTGTTTCATCAAAACCGACCTCCTTCCAGATAATCTTGCCTTCAGAGAAGGGAATGTTTACTAGTTCGTGAGCTTCAAAGACAGCAAATTCACAAAAAACATCATCTTCAAATAGAACTTTATGTCCATCCACTGTATTTTGGTAGTGAAATGCAATTGGTTCTAGCTTACTTAACCAGGTTAGGTCTTGGATATAGGTCTGCTTGTAGCCATCTTTTACAATAACAAAGAAGTCTAAATCTGAGTACTGATCCAATCGTTCTCTTTCTGTTCCGCAAGAACCAAGTGCCAGCAAAGCTAGTGCTTGGTTCGAATTTTTTAGAGACTGACCAATCTCATCTAGTCTTTGTAACAGCAATTCTGTTTTATTCATATTGATACCTCATTCTTTCTTGTTTAACAGAAATTATACATTAAGCGCTTTCAAAAGTCAATTTTATCTAATCTTAGCTATATAGATTGTATTATTTTCGGTATTTTTTTGCTATAATGAATTGAATCATTTTACGGAGGTTTTCTCATGTTATCAAGAGTTGAAAAATTTGAAGCAGCCTTAAAACAGACAGAGTGTGATGCTGTCTTAGTAACCAATCTGAAGAATATCTACTATCTGACTGGTTTCAGCGGGACAGAGGCGACAGTTTTCATTAGTAAGTCGCGTCGGATTTTTCTGACGGATTCTCGTTATACTCTTATTGCCAAGGGCGTGGTTGAGGGCTTTGACATTGTGGAAACGCGCGATGCGGTTGGTGAAATTGCTAAAATCGTTGCGGACGACAAGCTGCAAAAAATTGGCTTTGATGACGAGATTTCCTATGCTTACTTCAAGATGCTGGAAAGTGTGTTTGCTGGTCATGAGCTGGTTCCAATGACTGATTTTATCGAAAATCTGCGGATGATCAAGGATGAGCAAGAAATCGCAACCATTCGCAGGGCCTGCCAGATTTCGGATCAAGCCTTCCTAGATGTACTTGATTTTATCAAGCCTGGTCAGACGACAGAGCTGGCTGTTATGAACTTTTTGGATGCCCGTATGCGCCAGCTAGGTGCTTCAGGTGCCTCTTTTGACTTCATCATCGCTTCGGGCTACCGCTCTGCTATGCCACATGGAGTGGCTAGTGACAAGGTCATTCAAAATGGTGAAACCCTGACCATGGACTTTGGTTGCTACTACAATCACTATGTCAGCGATATGACGCGGACTGTTCATGTGGGACAGGTGACAGATGAGGAGCGGGAGATTTATGATATTGTCCTGCGTAGCAATCAAGCTCTGATAGAAGCAGCCAAGGCTGGTCTCAGTCGGATCGATTTTGACAGGATTCCTCGTCAAATTATCAACGATGCAGGCTACGGTCCTTACTTTAGCCACGGGATTGGACATGGGATTGGTCTGGATATCCATGAAATTCCTTACTTTGGCAAGTCAGAAGAGCCAATCAAGGCTGGTATGGTCTTGACCGATGAGCCGGGCATCTATCTGGATGGAAAATACGGGGTTCGTATCGAAGATGATATCCTGATTACAGATAACGGTTGCGAATTGTTGACTCTAGCGCCGAAGGAATTAATTGTTATTTAAGAAAATTAAGATAAATCATTGACTTTTATATTTGAAAGGTTTATACTGATAGACGAAAACGGTAGGTGAGGCTACCATAGGGATACGGATGACTACCGCAAAGCAGTGGAGACACTACTCGTTGGTCAACAGTCCTGGTCGCGAAGGCCAAGACTAAGCTCATTTCATTGCCCTATGGAGTTAAAGCTTGAACGAAAAAACAGATAATTAGTTTTTTAATCCTGCCATTTTATGGTGGGATTTTCTACTGTTTTAGAACAAGGAAAGGAGACAAACGATGCAAATTGACGATCATCCAGAACCGCACATACACAGCCAATCGCTGATTTGTGTCGTTCTGCCCTTATAAAGTGATTGGTCTCTGTGTATGAAACACATCATTCATACAGATAGGAGAAACCAATGAAAACTACAAAAGAAAGATTAGCAACAGCTATTCACACACCTCTAAACGAAACTCTATCTTTTTATAAGACAAGTCTAACAGGCTTGACTGAGGAGCAGGTGGAGAAAAATCGTGACCTATATGGCGAAAACACCATCACCAAGGGTCAAGAAGACAGTATCCTCAAAAAGATTTACGAATCCATTATCAATCCATTTACAATCATCCTTCTTGTCATCGCTATGATTTCCATGGTGACCAATGTCTGGTTGGCGAAGCCTGGACAAGAAGATCCGACGACCTCTATCATCATCGTTGTTCTCGTTCTAATCTCTGGTGGCATACGCTTTGTCCAAGAATTACGGAGCGACAAGGCTGCGACCAATCTATCAAAAATGATTGTGAACACTGCCACAGTTATTCGCGAAGACCAGAGTTTAGAGGTCGCAATTGAAGATTTGGTCGTTGGAGATATAGTCAAATTAAGTGCTGGGGATATGATACCAGCAGATCTCCTTTTAATTGAATCACGTGATTTCTTTGTCCAACAGTCTGGTTTGACAGGCGAAAGTGACTCGGTTGAAAAACTGGCCTTGTCAAAAATGAGTCAGTCAAACTTCGATAGTCTGCTAGAAGCAGAAGCGCTCGCCTTTATGGGAACCAACGTGATATCAGGAAGTGCCAAGGCTTTGATTCTAGCGGTCGGTGATGATACCATGATGGGAGAAATCGAGCAGACTCTCAATACCTATGACGAACCAACCTCTTTTGAGCGGGAGATGAACAGTATCTCTTGGCTCTTGATCCGTTTGATGTTAGTCATGGTTCCCATCGTCTTTCTCTCCAATGGCTTGACAGATGGAGACTGGCTGGAAGCAGGTGTGTTTGCACTGAGTGTTGGTGTTGGATTGACACCTGAGATGCTTCCCATGATTATCACTGCTAGTCTAGCAAAAGGCTCCATTATCATGGCCAAGGAAAAAGTCGTCATCAAAAAACTCAATGCCATACAGGACCTAGGTGCTATTGATATCCTATGCACAGATAAAACCGGAACCCTTACCCAAGACGAAATTGTCCTTGAATATCCTTTGGATATACATGGAGAATTGGATTTATCTGTGTTGAGACGGGCCTATCTCAATTCCTATTTTCAAACCGGTTTGAAAAACTTGATGGACCGTGCCATTATCAGTAGAACTGAAAAAGAAGCTAAAGAACACGCTATTCTACAAAATTTGGATACTAGCTTCCAAAAAATAGACGAATTGCCCTTTGATTTTGAACGCAGACGGATGAGTGTCATCGTCAAGGATGAGAACGAAGTTGTTAGTTTGGTAACCAAGGGTGCTCTAGAGGAAATGCTTGCGATTTCAACCCATGTGGAATATCACGGTCAGATTAGCCCTCTGACGGATGATATCCGAGTGGAAATCTTAAAAGAAGTAGATCAACTTAATCAGCAAGGCTTGCGAGTCTTGGGAGTTGCCTATAAAACAGGCCTAAAAGAAGGTTTTGCTTACTCCGTTGAAGATGAAAAAGAGATGATTCTAACAGGATATCTTGCCTTTCTAGATCCACCAAAACCATCTGCAGCACCTGCTATCCAAGCTTTGTTAGAACACGGTGTTCAAACAAAGATCTTGACGGGGGACAATGAGAAGGTAACCCAAGCAGTATGCGAAAAAGTTGGTTTAGATGTTGATCAAATCTTGTTGGGTTCTGATATTGAAGCCATGACGGATGAAGAGTTGGCCCAAGCAGTTGAGAAAGTGACTGTCTTTGCCAAACTTTCTCCGGATCAAAAAGCACGAATCATTTTACAAATCAAATCGAATGGACATTGTGTCGGCTATATGGGAGATGGGATCAATGATGCCCCTTCGATGAAAGTAGCAGATGTGGGGATTTCTGTTGATACAGCAGTAGATATTGCCAAAGAAACGGCTGATGTCATTTTGCTAGATAAGGATTTGATGGTGCTTGAAAAAGGGCTGGTTGAAGGGCGTAAGGTCTACGCTAATATGACCAAATATATCAAGATGACGGTCAGCTCTAATTTCGGGAACATTTTCTCTCTGTTAGTGTCTGGTATCTTTTTGCCTTTCCTTCCTATGGCTCCGATTCACTTGATTGTGTTGAACCTAGTCTATGATCTTTCTTGCATTGCCTTGCCATTTGATAATGTGGATGAAGACTTTTTGAAACATCCTCATAAGTGGGAAGCAAAGTCTATTACTCGCTTTATGATTTGGATGGGTCCGATTTCTTCTGCCTTTGATATTTTGACCTTTATCTTACTCTATTTTGTTATTGTCCCAATGGCGACAGGTCAAGCTTATGCTCACGGAGCAGAGTCGGCAACGGGCTTTATCATTTTGTTCCAGACAGGTTGGTTCATTGAATCCATGTGGTCCCAAACCATGGTTATCCATATGCTTCGTTCAGCAAAACTTCCTTTCTTACAAAGTCGTCCATCATGGTTTGTTCTTGGAACAACCTTGCTAGCAGCTAGTTTTGTGACCTTCCTTCCCTACTCTTCAATTGCTAGCCTGCTTCATTTAACCCCTTTGGAACCAATTTATTTCCTCTTTTTGCTTTTGATTATCGTTCTCTATATGATAAGTGTTACAGTTGTGAAACGATTGTATATCAAAAAATTTAAAAGTTGGTTATAAATTGATTTTGTCAAGAAAAAAGTACGAAAATCGCGAAAAAAGTTAATTTTTTTTAAAAATAGGTCGCAAGTCGGATGTTTTTTATGGTATAATAGACTAAACTGATAGTAACATGTAGCGAAAGGGGTAGGTACATGATCAAAATTTATACAGTCTCAAGTTGTACTAGCTGTAAAAAAGCGAAAACCTGGCTCAATGCCCACCAGTTAAGTTATAAAGAACAAAATCTCGGTAAAGAAGGAATTACAAGAGAAGAGTTATTAGATATTCTCACGAAAACAGATAATGGAATTGCCAGTATCGTTTCGTCAAAAAACCGCTACGCTAAGGCACTTGGAGTTGACATCGAGGATTTGAGTGTCAATGAAGTGCTCAACTTAATCATGGAAACACCACGGATCTTAAAGAGTCCGATTCTCGTTGACGAGAAGCGCCTGCAAGTCGGCTATAAAGAAGATGATATCCGTGCCTTCTTGCCACGCTCTGTCCGTAATGTAGAAAATGCAGAAGCACGTCTACGTGCAGCTCTATAAAACATCAAGGCTGGGAGTGACTCCTAGCCTTGTTTGCTCTTTTGTTTTAAAATCATGTGAGGAATTATGAAAAAGTTACTAATTGCTAGTTTTGCTCTCCTCTTTTTGCTTGCGGGATGTGGGCAAAAAAAGGAAACCCCTGCTGCTTCTACAACAGCATCTGAACCTCTCCAATCCAACCTTCCCGTTTTGGACAATGCCGAAAAGAATACGGTTGTCACCAAGACCTTGCTGATGCCGAAGTCAGAAAATGGAACGCAGCAGATTCAGACCATTACTTATAAAGGCAATCAGTTTTTGACCTTGACCATCCAGCAAAAACGACCTGTCGGGGATGAACTCAAGACCTTTATCTCTGAAAATGGCCTAGAGGAGACGCAAAAAGCGCTTCTAGAAGCGGAAGAAAAGGATGAGACCATCCAAGAGGCACGCAAACTAGCAGGATTCAAACTGGAAACCAAGCTACTCAGTGAGACAGAAATCCAGACGACAACGACTTATGATTTTCAAGTATTGGATGTCAAAAAGGCATCTCAGCTGGAATATTTAAAAAATATCGGCCTTGAAAATCTCTTAAAAAACGAACCTAGCCAATATATTGCAGATAGAGTGGCAAATGGGGCGACAGAACAATAGAAAATCCAAATTAATAGACTGACTTATTTGTAGAACGTCAGGGAATGTGCTATAATAGTACTATTCTAAGGAAAGAGGGTGTTAGAATGGGATTTACTGAAGAAACTGTACGGTTTAAATTGGATGATTCCAATAAGAAAGAAATTAGCGAAACGTTGACAGACGTCTATGCTTCGTTGAATGACAAGGGCTACAATCCGATTAACCAGATCGTCGGTTATGTATTGAGTGGAGACCCTGCCTACGTTCCTCGTTACAACAATGCACGAAATCAAATCCGTAAGTATGAGCGTGATGAAATTGTTGAAGAATTGGTACGCTACTACCTTAAAGGACAAGGAGTCGATCTATAATCTATGAGAATTATGGGATTGGACGTCGGTTCAAAAACAGTGGGCGTGGCTATTAGTGACCCACTAGGCTTCACTGCTCAAGGACTTGAAATCATCCAGATTAATGAGGATCAGGGCCAGTTTGGTTTTGACCGGATCAAGGAATTGGTTGACAGCTATAAGGTGGAGCGCTTTGTAGTGGGTCTGCCCAAAAACATGAACAATACCAGCGGTCCGCGAGTAGAAGCCAGTCAAGCCTATGGTGCCAAGCTAGAAGAACTCTTTGGTTTGCCAGTAGACTATCAGGATGAGCGTTTGACGACGGTCGCTGCGGAGCGTATGTTGATTGAACAAGCAGATATCAGCCGTAACAAGCGCAAGAAAGTTATTGATAAGTTGGCTGCTCAGCTGATTTTGCAAAATTATTTAGATAGAAAATTTTAAGACAGAGGAGAAACTATGTCACACGATCACAACCACGATCACGAAGAACGTGAATTGATTACACTAGTAGATGAGCAAGGAAATGAAACCTTGTTTGAAATTCTTTTGACAATCGACGGGAAAGAAGAATTTGGTAAGAACTATGTTCTGCTTGTACCAGTTAACGCAGAAGAAGACGAAGACGGGCAAGTTGAAATCCAAGCCTACTCATTCACTGAAAATGAAGATGGAACAGAAGGCGAATTGCAACCAATTCCAGAAGACTCAGAAGACGAATGGAACATGATTGAAGAAGTCTTCAACAGCTTTATGGAGGAGTGATACAGTCTGGGAGACTGTATCAGCCCTGCTTCTAGAAATAAGAAAAAGCAGGAACGTTCGGGGAACGTTTTTACCCCAGTTCCTTTAAATAAGAGAGAACTGGTATGTCTGGGAGACTGTATCAGCCCAACTCCTAAAAATTGGAAGAGTTGGAATATCCGGGGGACGTTTTTAGCCCTGCGCCAGAAATTAGAAACACAGGAACGTCCAGGGGATATTTTTACCCCAGTTCCTTTAAATAAGAGAGAACTGGTATGTTCAGTGAACATTTTTACCCTTACGCTAAAAATAAAGACCGTAAGTAAGTTCGGGGGATGTTTTTAGCCCACGTTGAAATTCATAGTAGCTAGTGATTAGCTAACCAGGTAAGAGGTCGGGATTGTTGTCCCGGCCTCGCTTTTTATTTACAGTAAAACTTTAGTGCGCTAGTTGATTGGATTGTTGTTAAGGAGACATGTATGTTTGAAGTAGAAGAATGGCTCCATAGTCGGATTGGTTTAAACTTTAGATCTGGACTTGGAAGAATGCAGCGAGCAGTGGATTTGCTAGGGAATCCTGAGAAGGCTTATCCCATTATCCATGTAACAGGAACTAACGGTAAGGGGTCAACTATTGCCTTTATGAGGGAGTTGTTTGTTGCTCATGGTAAAAAAGTTGGTACTTTTACCTCTCCTCATATCATCAGTATCCATGATCGAATCTGTATTAATGGGCTACCGATCGCAGATGAAGACTTTGTCCGTATAGCTAACCAAGTCAAGGAGATGGAGAAAACTCTTTTGGAAACACATGACCAATTGTCTTTCTTTGAGTTGTTGACCCTGATTGCTTTACTATACTTTAAAGAGCAGGGAGTGGATCTAGTTCTGCTAGAAGTGGGGATAGGTGGTCTACTTGATACCACTAATGTCGTAACAGGAGAGATTGCAGTTATTACCTCCATTGGGCTAGATCATCAGGAGACTTTGGGTGACAGTCTGGAGGAAATAGCAGAGCAGAAAGCTGGTATTTTCAAGGCTGGCAAGAAGGCAGTCATTGCCAAGCTTACTCCAGAAGCGGAGCTTGTCTGTCATAAAAGAGCAAGAGAGTTAGCTGTTGAACTTTATCAAGCTGGGGGAGACTTCACCTTGAATGCTGGGGGTTTTTCAAGTAGCCTAGCAAGATTTTCCCAGCTTGAAATTGGTTTGGAAGGTGCTTATCAGCAAGAAAATGCCGCCTTGGCTTTAGAAACTTTTCTTCTGTTTATGGCATCAATAGGTGAAAGGGCCGAAGAAGAATTTGTCAGACAGGCTTTGAAGAAGACTCACTGGGCAGGTCGATTGGAACGGATTCGTCCGCAAATCTACCTAGATGGGGCTCACAATCTTCCAGCCTTAACCCGGTTGGTCGAGTTTATCCAAGGGAAAATCCAGCAAGGCTATCAAGTCCGTATCCTTTTTGGTGCCCTTAAACGCAAAGATTATCAAGGGATGTTAGGTTATCTATCTGAGCAGTTGTCTCAGGTGGAACTTAAGGTAACGGGCTTTGACTACCAAGGTTCTTTGGATGAGAAGGATGTGGCGGGTTACGATTTGATTTCTTCCTATGGCGATTTTATCAGAGAATTTGAAGAAAAGGCCAATGATCAGGACCTGCTTTTCGTGACGGGCTCGCTCTACTTTATCTCAGAAGTCCGAGCGAGTTTGCTGGGAAGCGATGGGATTAGTTGACCTTCTAGGCTTAAGTTGTTATACTTGAGGTAGGAGGTACATCTGGAAACTGATCCAGCAAAACATTGGCACAAAAGAAAGGAAATCGCTATGAAAACAAAAACATTCACACTTTCTATTGCTTCACTAGCAATTCTTAGTCTTTTAGCAGCTTGTGGATCTAAGACACAAGCACCTACCCAGCAATCTGCTCAACAACCATCTACTCAACAAGAGTCATCTTCTAGTGCTGCTACAAGTGCCAGCCAACCACAGGCGTCCTCAAGTCAGGACACTACTGTAGCTCAACCTACTAACATCGATGGTACCTATACTGGAAAAGATGAGAATGATCAGATCACTCTAGTTGTAACAGGTAAAACTGGTACATGGACTGAGATCGAGCCAGATGGAGATAAGGAAATCAAGCAAGTCAGCTTTGAGCCAGAAAATCAACGTGTCATTATCGGAGATGATGTCAAAATTTACACGGTTAATGGTAATCAATTGATTATCGATGATATGGACCGAGAGCCATCTGACCGAGTGGTATTAACTAAGCAATAATCATTCAGTAAAAGTTCCAATGAGATGAAATCCATCTTTTTGGAGCTTTTTTCTTGAAAAAGTGGCTGGCTGTTCTTTACTAACTTTTTACTTAAAACGCTTACAAAAATTTGTAAAACTTCTTATAAGGTCGTATACTTATAGTAAATAATCAAATAGCGCAGAAGCGCAGAAGCGCAGGAGGAAAAGCATATGGCTACATTTTACGTTCCATCAGTTAACCTTATCGGTAAAGGTGTTGTAAATGAAGTAGGCCCGTATATCAAGGAATTGGGGTATAAGAAGGCTCTTTTGGTGACAGACAAGTTCATCGAGGGAAGTGATATTTTACCTAAGGTCCTAAAACCATTAGATGCTGAAGGGATCGAATATGTGATCTTTAGCGATGTGGAGCCAAATCCTACTTGTAAGAATGTCACAGATGGAGTTGCTGTTTTGAAAGAGCATGGATGTGACTTTATCATCAGTCTTGGTGGTGGGTCTCCACAGGATGCAGCTAGTTGTATCTCTATCATCGCTACAAATGGTGGAAAACCACAGGACTACGAAGGTCTCCACAAGTCTGCTAAAAAAGGGTTGCCAGTGGTTGCGATCAATACAACAGCTGGAACTTCTGCAGAAATTACCATTAACTATGTCATTACTGACGAAGAACGCAAGGTCAAGATGGTAATGGTTGATAAGAACAGCCTCGCCCTCATCTCTGTCAATGATCCAGAACTCATGCTTTCAAAACCGAAAGGATTGACAGCGGCGACAGGTATGGATGCTCTTACCCATGCTGTCGAAGCCTTGGTAACACCAGGTGCTTATAATGTGACCAAGAAACTCTCTATCGGAGCGATTGAACTCATCAAGGAATATCTTCCTCGTGCTGTGGCTAATGGCCAAGATATCGAAGCGCGTGAGGCGATGGTCAATGCTATCTTCCTCGGCGGTATGAGTTTTAACAATGCTGGTTTGGGCTATGTTCACTCTATGGCTCACCAACTCGGTGCAGTGTATAACTTACCACATGGCGTTTGCTGTGCCATGCTTCTCCCGGTTGTTGAACGTGAAAATGCCAAACGGGTGCCAGAAGCTTTCCGCAATGTAGCCAAAGCCTTGGGGCTTCATGTTGAAGGGAAAACTGATGAAGAATGCGCAGCCTACGCCATCGCTGAAATTGAGAAACTGTCTGAAACAGTAGGTATTCCGAAGAAACTCACTGAACTCGGTATCCAAGAAAAAGACTTTGATTTTGACTACCTTTCTAAGAATGCTTTGATCGATGCATGTGCGCCAGGCAATCCATTCATGCCAACTCTAGAAGAGACCATTGCTCTTTATAAAGAACTCTTCTAAAAATCAAGTAGAGTGGAAGGGACTTATTCCTCAAAATATAAATAATATTAGAAAGAACTATCATTTTGGTAGTTCTTTTTTTAAAAATTTGCTATCCTAGACATATGAGAAAAGTCAAAATTGATGTGGTTGTAGTACCCTTAAGTGGGCATCTCTTCCCGACCCTCAATCTACTTGCACCCTTGTTGAAGGATCCCTTGTATGAGATTCGATTATTTACAGGACCTCAACGAAAAACTGTAGCAGAGGAGATGGGATTCCGGGTGATTCCCATTTTAGAAAATTGTGTAGATGAGTTTGAGCGTGTAGCCAACAATGAAGGGCAGTTAAACTTTATTTCTGCTTATCGACAGTTGTCAGCTAGTCTTGATTTGATCAATGTGGTTTCAGATCAATTAATGCAAGAGTGGCAGGAAAATCGACCTGATATTGTGATTGCGGATTTTATAACCCTCTCTGGAGGACTTGTAGCGGAACAGTTGAATATTCCCTGGATTAACACGATGGCGACACAGTTTGCCATTGAAACGACAGATGGACCGCCTTGTTTCTTCGGAGGAATGGGCAGTCCAAAAACATCTTTCCAATCTGGTCTGCAATGGCTAGGAAGAAAAGGGACTCGTTTAGGGAAACGAATCGTAAGCTTTTTATTGAGAGAACGATTGAAACGTTACGATTTTAAGCTCTATAATCAGAAAGGTCAGGAAACCATCTATTCACCCTATTCCATCTTGGGGATTGGGATGAAAGAGTTGGAGCTGAAAAGCGGTTTTCCAGAGCATTACCTTTGGGTGGGACCTTTTGGCTCTTCGATTGAGAGGGCAGAGAATTACCCCCTTGATTTGGCTCCTTATGCAGGTTATAAGAAGGTCCTTGTCTCCTGTGGCACTCAGCTAGCATGGGCCAAAGACAATCTCCTCTATCAGACACAACAATTGGCAAAAGCCCATCCGGACTGTCACTTCTTTGTAACTCTGGGGTTCGGCGGGCAAGATTTCCAATGTGAGGAGGTCATGGACAATGTTTCTGTGGTATCCTATCTTCCCTATAAGGAATACATTCCCCAGATGGACTATGTCATTCATCATGGCGGTGCGGGTATTTTTTACCAATGTATCATCTATGGCAAGCCTGCCTTGATTCTCCCTCATGACTATGATCAGTATGATTATGCGGTTCGCGGGCTAGAGGCAGGGATTGCCCTGACTGCTAAACGACAGGATAGAGAAGCGATTGGACGCGCTTTTGATGAGCTATTGGCTAGAGATGACTGGTCAGACTTGAACAAACTTAGTCGTGTAGCTCAGGCCTACCAGTCAACAGAAATCCTCAAGAATGAAATATATCGACTCTTGGGGGGCAAGGAGAAATAGGATATGAAGAAAGTATTGGTAACAGGTGCTACGGGTTTTCTAGGTAAGTATGTTGTTGAAGAACTCAGTCAGCATGGCTATCAGGTACGCGCTTTTGGACGCAATCGCAAGGTGGGTCAGTCTTTTGAGAACTCCCTAGTAACATTTTTTCAGGGAGATTTGACCAAGCAAGAGGATCTGACTCAGGCTTGTCAGGGGATGGACATGGTTGTGCATGCGGGTGCTCTTTCTACCGTTTGGGGACCTTGGGTGGATTTCTACCAGACAAATGTCTTAGGGACCAAGTATGTTTTAGAGGCTTGTCGGGAGACGGGTATCCAACGCTTGGTTTACGTATCCTCACCTAGCATCTATGCTGCGCCTAGAGACCAGTTAGCCATCAAAGAAAGCGATGCGCCTCAGGAAAATAATCTAAACAACTACATTCGTAGTAAACTAGCTTCGGAGAAGCTCTTTAAAGACTATCCAGATGTACCTAGCATCATCTTACGCCCCCGTGGGCTTTTTGGGATTGGGGATACCAGTATTTTGCCCCGAGTTCTCAAACTCAGTCAGAAGATTGGCATTCCCTTGATAGGGGACGGTCTTCAGCTCATGGATATGACCTGTGTGGAAAATGTTGCTCTGGCCATTCGTTTGGCTCTAGAGGCCCCTCAAGCTAGTGGCGAAGTTTATAATATTACCAATGGGGAACCAAGAGCTTTTAAGGATTTGATAGAAGAAACCTTGAGAGGGTTGGATTATCCAATAACATACAGAAAAGTGCCAGCTCCTCTTCTTTCAGTTATTGCCAGTAGTTTAGAGTTTCTGTATAAGGTCTTGAAACTCAAAGGTGAACCGGCTCTGACACGCTATACCTATTATCTGCTCCGTTATAGTCAGACGCTGGACATCAGCAAGGCGGAGCGAGACTTGGGGTATCGCCCTCAAATCAGTATTTCGGAAGGGATTGAACAATATGTCCAAGATTATCGAAAGCATTGATTATTTCCCAGCAGGCTACTGTACCAGCTACACAGGTTTGCTATTTAAGGGAGTCAAGAATCAAAAGATGACCTTTCCAGCAGGTGTTTTTCTTATCAAACATAGGGACAAGGGCTATCTACTATATGATACTGGCTATCACTATGGTATTAAGACGAAGCTTCGATATGGTTTTTACCGTCTAGGAACTCCTGTTCAGATGACGGAAAAAGATCAGATTTCATACTTACTGAAGGCAAAAGAAATTAGGCCAGAAGAGATTACCTATGTCATGTTGTCTCATCTCCATCCAGACCATTTAGGAGGGGCAAGTTTTTTCCCGAATGCGCAATTTATCCTAACTCAAGAGGTTTTTGAAGTTTATCAGAAACCCAAGCTCAAGGATTTGATTTTTAAAGAATTTTTACCAGCTGATTTTGAGAAGAGACTGACTGTTATCAAGGCAGTTCAACGCTATTCCAACTTTCCCTATCGTCCGATTTGTGATCTTTTCGGAGATGGCAGTATCCTAGTTGCTTCTGTTGACGGGCATGCTAGGGGGCAAGCCTGTCTGTATCTTCCAGAGCTTAATCTTCTCATTGCAGCAGACCTCTGTTGGGGAATTGATCTCTTACCTTATACTAAGCAGATGCACCTGCTTCCTTCCTTTGTTCAGGATAATAAGACCGATTATATCAGGGGGACAGAGTTTCTGGAGGAAGTCTTAAAGGACGGTATCAAGGTAGTTGTTAGTCATGATCCTGTAGAAAGGATAGAGTCAATCTTACATGAAAAAAATAACCTTTCTTAAAACCTTTATCCAAACTCGTTGGCTTCATCATTTCAAATCTCGAGAAGCTGTAGAAAACTATCAGAAAAAGCAATTAGCCAACTATATGGACTTTTTAAAGCGAGAGTCTCCCTACTTTAAAAATGGGGTTCCTAGCAACTTTGATCATATGGACAAGGCTTTTATGATGGAACATTTTAATGAGCTCAACACCCAAGGAGTGGATAGAGATGAAGCCTTATCCTTGGCTATTGAAAGCGAGAAGACCCGTGATTTCACTGAACTTAAAGGGGAAGTGGCCGTCGGTCTATCTTCAGGGACGTCTGGACATCGGGGGCTCTTTATCACAACAGAGAAAGAGCGAAGTATGTGGGCAGCGGCTATCTTGGCCAAGATGTTGCCAAAGGGTCAGCTTTTTGGGCACCGTATCGCCTTTTTCCTGAGAGCTGATAATGAACTCTATCAGACCATAAATACGGCGCTCATTCGTCTAGAGTATTTTGATATTTTCAAACATACAGATGAGCATATAGAGCGACTCAACAACTATCAACCAACGATTATTGTGGCACCAGCCTCAATGTTAATTGAATTGAGCAAGCGTCTCAAGGATGGAGAGTTAGCTATTCACCCACAAAAAATCGTTTCGGTGGCGGAAATCTTGGAAGATAGTGATAGGGGACGGATCGCAGAAGCCTTTTCTCTATCCGTTATTGACCAAGTTTATCAGGCGACAGAAGGTTTCCTAGCCTGCACTTGCTCAGCTGGCAATTTGCATCTCAACGAAGACATTATCTTTGTAGAAAAGCAGTATCTAGATGACAGCCGTTTTTATCCAGTGATTACGGACTTTAAACGAAGCAGTCAGCCTGTTTATCGCTACCAGCTCAATGATATCTTGGTTGAAAATCCGGAGCCTTGTCCCTGTGGCTCCTACTATACACGGATTGACAAGGTTGAAGGACGCTCTGACGACATCTTCTATTTTGAAGGACTGGATGGGGGGCAGGTAACAATCTATCCAGACTTTATCAGACGGTGCATCCTCTTTGTGGAGAATATAGGCGATTACCAAGTTAAGCAACATTCTGAGAAGGTAGTGGAAGTGTGCCTAAGCCAACGAGATGAGGACGTAGAGACAGCAATTTTAGCACAGTTCCAACTCTTGGCCCAGCAAAAAGAGTTCATAGTTCCTCAAATCCAATTTTCAGATTATCACTGGGATACTAGCCGTAAACTCAAACGAATCCAACGTTTATGAAAGGATAAAAGACAATGACAGAAGTAAAAAGACATGTAGAAATCGCTGGTTATGGTGTTTGCCTTCCCAAGCATACCGTCCAATTCAAAGACCAGACCCGTTATCGTGTAGTTGAAAATGAAGAAACGCAACTCGACTTGGCAGAAGGAGCTATCCAGCGCGCACTTGAAAAGGCAAATTTAGAGATTAAAGATATCGATTGCCTTGTATCAGCTAGTGCAGTTGGAGTTCAGCCTATTCCTTGTACGGCTGCCTTGATTCATGAGCGCGTGGCAAAAGGACTCTCTATTCCAGCTATGGATATCAATACGACCTGTACCAGCTTTATTTCTGCCCTATCGACCATGTCCCACTTGATTGAGGCGGGCGAATACAATCGTGTCTTGATTGTATCCAGTGAGGTTGGAAGTTTAGGGCTCAATCCCAAGCAAAAAGAAAGTTTTGAACTCTTTAGTGATGGGGCGGCAGCCTTTATTTTCCAAAAAAGCCATCAGGGAAAAGGGATCATTGCTAGTCTCCAACGTACTTGGTCAGAAGGAGCTCACGATACGGAGATTCGTGGAGGTCTGACTTCTTTTCAACCAAAAGAGTACTCTGAAGCGACTAAGACCAACTATATGTTTGACATGAAGGGGAAGAAAATCCTCCTCTTGTCTGCTCGTAAAATCCCAGTCATGTTTGAAGAGTTTCAAGAAAAAACACAGCTAGCCTTGGCAGACGTGGACTATATCATTCCTCACCAAGCAAGTCGTGCCCTTCCTTTGGTTATGGAAAAACTAGGTGTGGCCGAGGATCAGTACCTCAATCTCGTCACTGACTATGGAAATATGGTGTCAGTCTCTGTACCGTTTGGATTGGCTTATTCTTTGGAGCATGGACTTATCAAGGAGGGAGATGTCGTCTACCTTATGGGGACTGCAGCTGGTATGACAGTCAATATGTTGGCTCTGAAATTGTAATAATCATCTAAACACGGAACGACTGGAACTTGAGCAAGTGCAAAAGGTTGCCATCTACCCCTGAACTGAGGTATACTAGTAGAAACAGTAGTTTATCAAGCAGTTAAGGAGAATGTTAGAAAAGAAAGGGGATGTATGACAGCTAGAAAAATGCAGCTACTCATGTCCAAATATGGTTTTAGTATTACCATCATGTTGGCAGAGTTGTTTATCGTCTTTGGTTTATTTCTCTATCTAGGGCAGATGGCTCCAATTATCTGGATTATCCTAGTCATTTTAGTGAGCTTAGCGACTATTGTATCGATTGTCAATCGGTCTATGAATCCTGAGAGTAAGGTAACATGGCTGTTAGTAGCCTTTGTGCCAGTTTTTGGCCCTTTGCTCTATATCATGTTTGGAGAACGCCGTTTATCTAAAAAAGAATTGAAGCAGCTAAAGCAGCTCCAATCAATGGTTGACCGAGAGGACAATAGCAGAGCTCTCCGTTTGGAGTTAAAAGAACAAGACAAGTCAGCTTACGGAGTTATCAAATCTCTCCTCAGCATGGACACGAATGCCGATGTCTATGATCGAACGGATACACAATTTTTTGCATCTGGTGAAAGCATGTGGCATCAGATGCTAGAGGATCTCAAGAAAGCTGAGAAATTTATCTTTCTTGAATACTATATCATCGAAGAAGGTTTGATGTGGAATAGTATTTTGGAGATTTTGGAAGAAAAGGCAGCTCAAGGAGTAGAGGTGAAGCTTCTCTATGATGATATTGGTTGTATGGCAACCTTGCCTGGAGATTACACCATCCAGCTTCGTGGTCGAGGGATTGAAGCCCATAAATTTAACAAGGTGATTCCACGTTTGACCGTTGCTTATAACAACCGTGATCACCGAAAAATCATGATTATCGATGGTCAAATTGCCTATACAGGTGGTATCAATCTGGCCGATGAGTATATCAACCATATCGAACGTTTTGGTTACTGGAAGGATAGCGGTATTCGGTTGGATGGTCCAGCAGTAAAGGCTTTTACCAGACTCTTTTTATCTGCCTGGTATATCAACCGTGGAGAGATTAGTGACTTTGATCAATACCATCTTGAAAATCAACCTAGAGACGGGATGGGGCTCTGTATTCCCTATAGTAGTGGACCAAAACCCATATACAGAGCTCAAGTTGGGAAAACGGTCTACCAAAATCTTATCAATCAAGCTACAGATTACGTCTATATCACGACTCCCTATCTGATTGCGGACTACGATCTCACCGAAAGTATCAAAAATGCAGCTCTGAGAGGGGTAGATGTGCGAATTGTGACACCGTGTATCCCAGATAAGAAGGTCATCCAATTGGTTACTCGCGGAGCCTATCCTGACTTGTTGTCTGCTGGAGTTCGTATTTATGAGTACAGTCCGGGATTCCTTCATAGCAAGCAAATGCTTGTCGATGGAGAGGCAGCTACTGTGGGAACCATCAATTTTGACTATCGGAGTTTGCTTCACCACTATGAAAATGCCGTCTTGCTTTATAGAACGCAGTCCATCATCGATATTGAAAGGGACTTCGAAGAAATTTTTAAGGTTTCTCAGGAAATCTATCCCCACACAATCAAAACCAGCTGGTATCAAAGCCTGATCAAGGAAATTGTCCAGTTGTTTGCACCTATGCTCTAACTATCCACTAAGATCTAGCCCAAAGCTGGATCTTTTTTGTCTTCTTACGAATAGATAAGTAAAGGAGAAAACCATGCTTAATCTAGAAGATGATGATTTTATCAGAGAGTATAGAAACAGCCGATTTCACCGTTTTCGTGAAATCGAACGCTTTGCGCTATTGGATAAGAAATTCAGCAAATATCAATCCCAAGCTGACATTCCTGTAAGATTTTGATATACTAAAACAGATAAACTTAGAGGAGAAATTGAATGAACGTATACGGGAAAATAGATGAGAAACAAGAAGAATCTCATTACCAAGACTGGTCAGTGCCAGAGAAACGAGAAGGAGCTCCCATTCCCTTTTTTAGTATTTTGCTTTGGAGTTTAGTGGCCACAGCCATTTCGGTTGCCCTGCCTTTTATTTTTGGTTTAATCAGTCCGCAACAAACCCAGGATCTTTATACCGGTTGGGCTTTGCATCAAAATGGCCAAATGTATACAGATTATTTTGGAACGAATGGTTTGCTCTATTACTTGCTAACCTATCTTTCCTTAGGAAGTGTTTTGATTGCTTTGGTTGAGTGGTTGGCCTTGTTTGGAGCAGGTATTTTTCTTTTTAAGGCTGCGGATACTCTTGTCGGCCAAGAAAAGGAAGCGAAGCGAGTTGTCTTTATTTTATACTTGCTTGTAGCTGGCCTCGCTTTTGGTGGCGGTTATGCTCTCTTGCTAGCCCTGCCTTTCCTATTTTATTCATTGAGTATCGTTACAAATTATCTAGCTTTTCCAAAGGACGACAAAGGATTTGTACGAGTGGGGATGAGCCTTGCTCTCGCTTTCTTCCTTGCACCGCTTCCTACAACCTTGTTTGCGGCTGTACTGGCTCTAGGCATCATTGGTTTTAATCTAGGCAAAGGCCGCTTTGTTCACGGGTTATATCAGTTCTTTGCGTCAGCCTTAGGATTCTCACTCTTATTCTATCCTTTGGGCTACTATACAGTATGGACAGGAAGTTTTGGGGATGCTATTAGCCAGACCTTATATCCAGTAAATACTCTTAGCCTTTTTTCAAATTCGCATTTACTTGAAAATGTAGCCTTCTATGGTTTGCTTGCAGTGGGGCTGGGTTCCCTTAGTTTGCTCTTTACTGGTTTATTCCAGTCAAAACCAGCCAAGCAATATGCCTTATCGATTGCTGCTAGCTTGGGATTGTTGGTTTCTTTGGGAATCTTAATTCTCTCAAATGAACCTGTCAACGGTACTCGTCTCGTTATCCTCCTTCCTTTCTTAGTCTTGCTCCTTCTGACAGGAATCAAGGATGATGTTTCGGAGGGAGGAAGTCGTCGTAGAAGACGTGAGAAAAAAGCCTCTTTTATTAAAGGGAATTTCTATCTACCACTGATTGCCCTTGCCTACCTTATTGCACTTCCTATCCTGAGTCGCTACCTTTCACATCCAGCGACTTATCAGGAGAGAGAACGTCTTGCTAGTGTGGTCAAACAGCAAACGAGTTCTGAGGATCGAGTCTATGCTTGGGATGATCGTCCAGATTTCTATCGTGCAAGTGAGCGCTTGGCGCCGACTTCTCTAGTGACACCAACACTCTATACTGCAAGCGACGAAAATAAAACCAAACTGATGAATGATCTAAAAGAAAATCAACCGAAGATGATTGTAGTCAATCAAAAAATGGCCTTGTGGTCGGATGTAGAGAGCTGGCTCAGCGAAAAATATGAGCTTGTTCAGACAGATACTAGCGAGTTCAAACTTTATAAATCTAAATAACAAAATCAATATCTTGTGGATTTTTAAAAATTTTAGGATTTTTGACACAAGATATTGATTTTTATTTTTAGAGTGGTATAATACTGAATATAAACTATTCAACAATATTTTAGAAAAGAGCATGGATATGATTGTATTAGAAGAAAAGCTTGCAACCGTTCCCACCTTGTTCGTTGAAAAACGAGATGGTAGACGTGTAGTGTTTGATGTAGACAAGATTGACAAGGCTCTCCACAAGGCGGCAGAAAAAGTTATGGACCTTACGCCTCTAGTAGAAAAACGCCTAGACGGTCTGGTTGAAAGAATCGTCACTGAAATTCACAGTCGCTTCCCTCAAGGTGTCAAGATTTACGAAATTCAGAATGTCGTAGAACATGAACTCCTTGAAGCCAAAGAATATGCGCTAGCTGAGGAGTATATAACTTATCGGACACAAAGGGATTTTGAGCGCTCAAAAGCGACAGATATCAACTTTAGCATTCATAAGCTTCTTAATAAAGATCAGGCAGTTGTCAATGAAAACGCCAATAAAGACAGTGATGTCTTCAACACCCAGCGTGATTTGACAGCAGGGATTGTTGGGAAATCAATCGGGCTACAAATGCTTCCTAAGCACGTAGCTAATGCTCACCAAAAAGGGGATATCCACTATCATGACTTGGACTACAGCCCCTACACTCCGATGACCAACTGCTGTTTGATTGATTTTAAAGGCATGTTGGAAAATGGTTTTAAGATTGGAAATGCAGAGGTAGAGAGTCCCAAGTCTATCCAGACTGCGACAGCTCAAATTTCACAAATCATCGCCAATGTTGCTTCTAGTCAGTACGGGGGCTGTTCAGCCGACCGTATCGATGAAGTCTTGGCGCCTTATGCAGAGAAGAATTACCAAAAACACCTCAAGGATGCGGAAGAATGGGTTTTGCCTGAGAAACGGGAAGATTACGCTTGGAAGAAAACTCAAAAAGATATCTATGATGCCATGCAATCTCTTGAGTATGAAATCAACACCCTCTTCACTTCAAATGGACAAACACCTTTTACTTCGCTCGGTTTTGGATTAGGAACTAATCGTTTTGAGCGGGAAATTCAAAAAGCTATCTTAAACATCCGAATCAAGGGACTTGGTTCAGAACACCGTACAGCTATCTTCCCTAAACTTATCTTTACATTAAAAAGAGGCCTCAACTTAGAAGAGGGGACTCCAAACTATGACATCAAACAGTTGGCCCTTGAGTGTGCAACCAAGCGGATGTACCCAGATGTCTTGTCCTATGATAAGATTATCGAACTGACAGGTTCTTTCAAGGTTCCTATGGGTTGTCGTTCTTTCCTCCAAGGATGGAAGGATGAGAATGGTGTCGAGGTCAATTCAGGTCGGATGAATCTAGGTGTTGTGACAGTCAATCTGCCTCGTATCGCCCTCGAGTCTGAAGGGGATCTGAATAAGTTCTGGGAAATCTTCAACGAGCGGATGAACATCGCGGAAGATGCTCTGGTTTACCGTGTTGAACGGACCAAGGAAGCAACACCAGCGAATGCCCCTATCCTCTATCAGTACGGAGCCTTCGGTCGCCGTCTTGGAAAAGAAGAAAGTGTTGACCAACTCTTTAAGAATCGCCGTGCGACAGTTTCGCTGGGCTACATCGGTTTGTATGAAGTGGCGACGGTCTTCTTTGGCAATAGCTGGGAAAGCAATCCAGAAGCCAAGGAATTCACGCTTGACATCATTCGTGATATGAAACGACGTGTAGAAGAGTGGTCAGATCAATATGGTTACCATTTCTCTATCTACTCAACACCGTCTGAAAGTCTGACAGACCGCTTCTGTCGCTTGGATACAGAGAAGTTCGGCTCTATTCCTGATATTACAGACAAGGAATACTACACCAACTCTTTCCACTATGATGTCCGTAAAAATCCAATACCGTTTGAAAAACTGGATTTTGAAAAAATTTATCCAGAAGCAGGTGCGTCAGGTGGTTTCATCCACTATTGTGAGTATCCAGTTCTTCAACAAAATCCTAAGGCCCTGGAAGCTGTCTGGGACTATGCCTATGACCGTGTCGGCTATCTAGGAACCAATACTCCGATTGATCGTTGCTACAAGTGTGACTTTGAAGGGGATTTTGAACCAACTGAGAGAGGATTTGCTTGTCCCAACTGTGGCAATAGCGACCCTAAAACAGTAGATGTGGTCAAACGTACGTGTGGGTATCTGGGAAATCCTCAAGCGCGTCCGATGGTTAACGGACGCCACAAGGAAATCGCTGCGCGGGTCAAACACATGAATGGCTCAACCATTAAAACGGCAGGACATGAAGTAATAAATTAGAAGGAAACGCAATGGGGAAATACCAATTAGATGATAAGGGACGTGCTCAAGTAACCCGTTATCATGAAAAACATTCGAAAGGTGGAGTAGGAAAAAAAGAACGCTTGCTCAACCTCAGAGAACAGTTTTTAAACAAGAACAAGAAAAAATAAAAGTGAGAGTTGCCTCTCACTTTTCTCTTAATTGGAGGTAAAAATGATACTACGCAGAGCAACATTGGCAGATAAAGAAACAGTTTTAGAGATGATGGCAGAGTTTGAACAGACTCAATCACCCCACGATGGTGGGTTTTGGAACGCTAACAATTTTGTTTATGAAGAGTGGCTAGAAGAAAATCTTCAAGCGGAAGCGGGGCTCAATATTCCTGAAAACTGGGTTCCTGCTATCCAGCTGGTTAGTTTTGACGTAGCAGGCCGGGCTCTTGGCTTTCTCAACCTTCGTCTCCGATTAAATGACTACTTACTAGAAAATGGGGGCCATATTGGCTACTCCATTCGTCCATCTGAAAGAGGTAAGGGTTATGCCAAAGAATCCCTCCGACAAGTTCTACAAGTTGCTAAGGGAAAGAATATTAAACGAGCTTTAGTGACTTGTAGCACAGAAAATCCAGCAAGCCGAGCTGTTATCTTAGCTAATGGTGGGGAGTTGGAGGATGTTCGAAACGGAACGGAGCGCTATTGGATAGACTTGGAGTAGACAGCATGACATGGAATACACCAAAACCAGGCGAGTGGAAAAGTGAAGAACTCAGTCAGGGGCGAATCATTGACTACAAGGCCTTTAACTTTGTAGATGGAGAAGGCGTGCGCAACTCTCTCTATGTTGCAGGCTGTATGTTCCACTGCGAGGGCTGCTATAATGTTGCGACTTGGTCTTTCAATGCAGGCATTCCTTATACAGAAGAGTTAGAAGAACAGATTATGGAAGACCTTGCCCAGCCCTATGTTCAAGGCTTGACCCTGCTAGGAGGAGAACCTTTTCTTAATACAGGAATTCTCTTGCCTCTCGTTAAACGCATTCGAAAGGAATTGCCAGATAAAGACATATGGTCCTGGACGGGCTACACGTGGGAAGAAATGATGCTGGAAACTCCAGATAAACTGGAACTCTTATCACTGATTGACATCCTTGTCGATGGACGGTATGATAAAAGCAAGCGTAATCTCATGCTCCAGTTTCGAGGTTCCTCTAATCAACGAATTATCGATGTGCAAAAATCCCTCAAAAGTGGGCAAGTGGTGATTTGGGACAAGCTTAATGACGGAAAAGAAAGCTATGAACAGGTGAAGAGAGAATGAAGAAAAAAGACCTGATAGAACAACTGGTTTCAGAGATCGAAACGGGAAAAGTCAAAACACTGGGGATCTACGGTCACGGTGCATCAGGCAAGTCAACCTTCGCTCAGGAATTATATCAAGCACTAGATTCTACTACAGTAAATTTACTAGAAACAGATCCCTATATCACTTCAGAACGTCACCTGGTAATACCAAAGCAAGCACCTGATCAAAAGGTGACAGCTTGTCTGCCAGTGGCGCATGAACTGGCAAGTTTGCAGAGAGATATTCTCGCCTTGCAGGCAGGCCTGGACATCTTGACGATTGATGAACCTTGGAAGCCAAGCGAAGTCTTATCTGGTTCGAAACCGATACTGCTTGTCGAAGGGATGTCTGTGGCTTTCCTACCCAAGGAACTCTTTGACAAAACTATCTGTTTCTACACGGATGAAGAGACCGAATTAAAGCGGCGCCTAGCTCGAGATACGACTATGAGAAATCGCGATGCTTCCTTTATACTAGCTAGCCATCAGATGAGACGGGAGCAGTATCAGCGTTACTATAGAGAAACCGAGTTTAAAGCAGATATCTTAGTGGATCAATCAGAAGATAAATTCAAAGTCAAAATGACTCGTATCATATAGAAGAAAAGATTGGTTTTAATAGTCGTAAATTAGTAATTGTATGAAGATGAAATAGGAAAACAGTTTCATCCCAAAAAAACGAAAAAAAGCTCACAAATCCCTTGCAATCGCAGGGGCTTTGTGTTATTCTATTATGGTGCTGTAAAATACAGCCTTAGCTTTGATGCAAGAGGTTGCGACACGCTCGGTTGCATTGCCACGCAACGCGCGTCGGTTTTCTTGTGGAGCTAGCCTATTATCTTAAATAGACGAAAAGGAGAAAAAGATGGCAAACAAAAAAATCCGTATCCGTTTGAAAGCTTACGAACACCGTACGCTTGACACAGCGGCTGCAAAAATCGTAGAATCAGCTACTCGTACAGGTGCACAAGTTGCGGGTCCAATCCCACTTCCAACTGAGCGTAGCCTCTACACAATCATTCGTGCGACTCACAAATACAAAGACTCTCGCGAACAATTCGAAATGCGTACACACAAACGCTTGATCGATATCGTTAACCCAACTCAAAAAACAGTTGATGCCTTGATGAAATTGGATCTTCCAAGTGGTGTAAACGTAGAAATCAAGCTTTAATCCAAAGTTTGAAACCTTGAGCATGAAAAACGCTCGTTAAAAACTTTTTGAATAAAAAATATAGAAAAGGAACTATTTTCTCATGACAAAAGGAATCTTAGGGAAAAAAGTGGGAATGACTCAAATCTTCACTGAAGCTGGCGAATTGATCCCTGTAACAGTTATTGAAGCAACTCCAAACGTTGTTCTTCAAGTTAAAACTGTTGAAACAGACGGATACAACGCTATCCAAGTTGGTTTCAATGACAAACGCGAAGTATCGAGCAACAAACCTGCTAAAGGACATGTAGCGAAAGCTAACACGGCTCCTAAGCGCTTCATTCGTGAATTCAAAAACGTTGAAGGCTTGGAAGTTGGTGCTGAAATCACAGTTGAAACATTCGCAGCTGGAGACGTTGTTGACGTAACTGGTACTTCTAAAGGTAAAGGTTTCCAAGGTGTTATCAAACGCCACGGACAATCACGTGGACCAATGGCTCACGGTTCTCGTTACCACCGTCGTCCAGGTTCTATGGGACCTGTTGCACCTAACCGCGTATTTAAAGGTAAAAACCTTGCAGGACGTATGGGTGGCGACCGCGTAACGATTCAAAACCTTGAAGTTGTACAAGTTGTTCCAGAAAAGAACGTTATCCTTATCAAAGGTAACGTACCAGGTGCTAAGAAATCTCTTATCACTATCAAATCAGCAGTTAAAGCTGGTAAATAATAAAGAAAGGGGAAATCAGTCACAATGGCAAACGTAACATTATTTGACCAAACTGGTAAAGAAGCTGGCCAAGTTGTTCTTAACGATGCAGTATTTGGTATCGAACCAAATGAATCAGTTGTGTTTGATGTGATCATCAGCCAACGCGCAAGCCTTCGTCAAGGAACACACGCTGTTAAAAACCGCTCTGCAGTATCAGGTGGTGGACGCAAACCATGGCGTCAAAAAGGAACTGGACGTGCTCGTCAAGGTTCTATCCGCTCACCACAATGGCGTGGTGGTGGTGTTGTCTTCGGACCAACTCCACGTTCATACGGCTACAAACTTCCACAAAAAGTTCGTCGCCTAGCTCTTAAATCAGTTTATTCTGAAAAAGTTGCTGAAAACAAATTTGTAGCCGTTGATTCTCTTGAATTTACAGCTCCAAAAACTGCTGAATTTGCAAAAGTTCTTGCAGCATTGAGCATCGATTCTAAAGTTCTTGTTATCCTTGAAGAAGGAAATGAATTCGCAGCTCTTTCAGCTCGTAACCTTCCAAACGTGAAAGTTGCAACTGCTACAACTGCAAGTGTTCTTGACATCGCAAATAGCGACAAACTTCTTGTCACACAAGCAGCTATCTCTAAAATCGAGGAGGTTCTTGCATAATGAATTTGTATGATGTTATCAAAAAACCTGTCATCACTGAAAGCTCAATGGCTCAACTTGAAGCAGGAAAATATGTATTTGAAGTTGACACTCGTGCACACAAACTTTTGATCAAGCAAGCTGTTGAAGCTGCTTTCGAAGGTGTTAAGGTTGCCAACGTTAACACAATCAACGTAAAACCTAAAGCAAAACGTGTTGGACGTTACACTGGTTTTACTAACAAAACTAAAAAAGCTATCATCACACTTACAGCTGATTCAAAAGCAATCGAGTTGTTCGCTGCTGAAGCTGAATAATCTAAGGAGGAAATATCGTGGGAATTCGTGTTTATAAACCAACAACAAACGGTCGCCGTAATATGACTTCTTTGGATTTCGCTGAAATCACAACAAGCACTCCTGAAAAATCATTGCTTGTTGCATTGAAGAGCAAGGCTGGTCGTAACAACAACGGTCGTATCACAGTTCGTCACCAAGGTGGTGGACACAAACGTTTCTACCGTTTGGTTGACTTCAAACGTAACAAAGACAACGTTGAAGCTGTTGTTAAAACAATCGAGTACGATCCAAACCGTTCTGCAAACATCGCTCTTGTACACTACACTGACGGTGTGAAAGCATACATCATCGCTCCAAAAGGTCTTGAAGTTGGTCAACGCATCGTTTCAGGTCCAGAAGCAGATATCAAAGTCGGAAACGCTCTTCCGCTTGCTAACATCCCAGTTGGTACTTTGATCCACAACATCGAGTTGAAACCAGGTCGTGGTGGAGAATTGGTGCGTGCAGCTGGAGCTTCTGCTCAAGTATTGGGTCAAGAAGGTAAATATGTTCTTGTTCGTCTTCAATCTGGCGAAGTACGTATGATCCTTGGAACTTGTCGTGCTACAGTTGGTGTTGTCGGAAACGAACAACATGGACTTGTAAACCTAGGTAAAGCAGGACGTAGCCGTTGGAAAGGCATCCGCCCAACAGTTCGTGGTTCTGTAATGAACCCTAACGATCACCCACACGGTGGTGGTGAAGGTAAAGCACCAGTTGGTCGTAAAGCGCCATCTACTCCATGGGGCAAACCTGCTCTTGGTCTTAAAACTCGTAACAAGAAAGCGAAATCTGACAAACTTATCGTTCGTCGTCGCAACGAGAAATAATTTAAAACTAGTCGCATAAGCGCTAGATAATCCGCCAGCTCGGTAGCGCTCCATGTGAGCGCAAGCCGCTGTGGTACAACATTTAAAGGAGAAAAAATAAAATGGGACGCAGTCTTAAAAAAGGACCTTTCGTCGATGAGCATTTGATGAAAAAAGTTGAAGCTCAAGCTAACGACGAAAAGAAAAAAGTTATCAAAACTTGGTCACGTCGTTCAACGATTTTCCCAAGTTTCATTGGTTACACTATTGCAGTTTATGACGGACGTAAACACGTACCTGTTTACATCCAAGAAGACATGGTAGGTCACAAACTTGGTGAATTTGCACCAACTCGTACTTACAAAGGTCACGCTGCAGACGACAAGAAAACACGTAGAAAATAAGGAGAACATAAATGGCAGAAATTACTTCAGCTAAAGCAATGGCTCGTACAGTACGTGTTTCACCTCGTAAATCACGTCTTGTTCTTGACAACATCCGTGGTAAAAGCGTAGCCGATGCTATTGCAATCTTGACATTCACTCCAAACAAAGCTGCTGAAATCATCTTGAAAGTTTTGAACTCAGCTGTAGCTAACGCTGAAAACAACTTTGGTTTGGATAAAGCTAACTTGGTAGTATCTGAAGCATTCGCAAACGAAGGACCAACTATGAAACGTTTCCGTCCGCGTGCGAAAGGTTCAGCTTCACCAATCAACAAACGTACAGCTCACATCACTGTGGCTGTTGCAGAAAAATAAGGAGGTAACATCGTGGGTCAAAAAGTACATCCAATTGGTATGCGTGTCGGCATCATCCGTGATTGGGATGCCAAATGGTATGCTGAAAAAGAATACGCGGATTACCTTCATGAAGATCTTGCAATCCGTAAATTCGTTCAAAAAGAATTGGCTGACGCAGCAGTTTCAACTATCGAAATTGAACGCGCAGTAAACAAAGTTAACGTTTCACTTCACACTGCAAAACCAGGTATGGTTATCGGTAAAGGTGGTGCTAACGTTGATGCACTCCGTGCAAAACTTAACAAATTGACTGGAAAACAAGTACACATCAACATCATCGAAATCAAACAACCTGATTTGGATGCTCACCTTGTAGGTGAAGGAATTGCTCGTCAATTGGAGCAACGTGTCGCTTTCCGTCGTGCACAAAAACAAGCAATCCAACGTGCAATGCGTGCTGGAGCTAAAGGAATTAAAACTCAAGTATCAGGTCGTTTGAACGGTGCAGATATCGCCCGTGCGGAAGGATACTCTGAAGGAACTGTTCCACTTCACACACTTCGTGCAGATATCGATTACGCTTGGGAAGAAGCAGATACTACATACGGTAAACTTGGTGTTAAAGTATGGATCTACCGTGGTGAAGTTCTTCCAGCTCGTAAAAACACTAAAGGAGGTAAATAACCAATGTTAGTACCTAAACGTGTTAAACACCGTCGTGAATTCCGTGGAAAAATGCGCGGTGAAGCAAAAGGTGGAAAAGAAGTAGCATTCGGTGAATACGGTCTTCAAGCTACAACTAGCCACTGGATCACTAACCGCCAAATCGAAGCTGCTCGTATCGCCATGACTCGTTACATGAAACGTGGTGGTAAAGTTTGGATTAAAATCTTCCCACACAAATCATACACTGCTAAAGCTATCGGTGTGCGTATGGGATCTGGTAAAGGGGCACCTGAAGGTTGGGTAGCACCAGTTAAACGTGGTAAAGTGATGTTTGAAATCGCTGGTGTATCTGAAGAAATCGCTCGCGAAGCGCTTCGTCTTGCAAGCCACAAATTGCCAGTTAAATGTAAATTCGTAAAACGTGAAGCAGAATAAGGAGAAGGCATGAAACTTAATGAAGTAAAAGAATTTGTTAAAGAACTTCGTGGTCTTTCTCAAGAAGAACTCGCGAAGCGCGAAAACGAATTGAAAAAAGAATTGTTTGAACTTCGTTTCCAAGCTGCTACTGGTCAATTGGAACAAACAGCTCGCTTGAAAGAAGTTAAAAAACAAATCGCTCGTATCAAAACAGTTCAATCTGAAGCGAAATAATAGACTAGGGAAGGAGAAATTTCAATGGAACGCAATAATCGTAAAGTTCTTGTTGGACGTGTTGTATCTGACAAAATGGACAAGACAATCACAGTTGTAGTTGAAACAAAACGTAACCACCCAGTCTATGGTAAACGTATTAACTACTCTAAGAAATACAAAGCACATGATGAAAACAATGTTGCCAAAGAAGGCGATATCGTACGTATCATGGAAACTCGTCCGCTTTCAGCTACAAAACGTTTCCGTCTTGTAGAAGTTGTTGAAGAAGCGGTCATCATCTAATCAAACCTGAAAGGAGAAAACTGAAATGATTCAAACAGAAACTCGTTTGAAAGTCGCGGACAACAGCGGTGCGCGCGAAATCTTGACTATCAAAGTTCTTGGTGGTTCAGGACGTAAATTTGCAAACATCGGTGATGTTATCGTGGCATCTGTAAAACAAGCTACTCCTGGTGGTGCGGTTAAAAAAGGTGACGTTGTAAAAGCTGTTATCGTTCGTACTAAATCAGGTGCTCGTCGTGCTGATGGTTCATACATCAAATTTGACGAAAATGCAGCAGTTATCATCCGTGAAGACAAAACTCCTCGCGGAACACGTATCTTTGGCCCAGTTGCACGTGAATTGCGTGAAGGTGGCTTCATGAAGATCGTGTCACTTGCTCCAGAAGTACTTTAATTGGTTGCTCAAAGAAAATTAAAACAAGTCTAGGAAGTAAGACGAAAGCATAACTTAAGTTAGGTGAGTTGAAACTGACGAAGGATTGCTTTGATTTTCGCAGAGCAAAAACAAACAAACTAGTCCCCTAGCTTAATGCTAGGGTGCCCTTATGGGCGTAAGAAAAATCAAGGAGAAACCTAATGTTTGTAAAAAAAGGCGACAAAGTTCGCGTAATCGCTGGTAAAGATAAGGGAACAGAAGCTGTTGTCCTTACTGCCCTTCCAAAAGTAAACAAAGTTATCGTTGAAGGTGTTAACATCGTTAAGAAACACCAACGTCCAACTAACGAGCTTCCTCAAGGTGGTATCATCGAGAAAGAAGCAGCTATCCACGTATCAAACGTTCAAGTTTTGGACAAAAATGGTGTAGCTGGTCGTGTTGGTTACAAATTTGTAGACGGTAAAAAAGTTCGCTACAACAAAAAATCAGGCGAAGTGCTTGATTAATCACGAAGGAAAGGAGAAGTATAATGGCAAATCGTTTAAAAGAAAAATATCTTAATGAAGTAGTTCCTGCTTTGACAGAACAATTCAACTACTCATCAGTGATGGCTGTGCCTAAAGTAGATAAGATCGTTTTGAACATGGGTGTTGGTGAAGCTGTATCAAACGCTAAAAGCCTTGAAAAAGCTGCTGAAGAATTGGCACTTATCTCAGGTCAAAAACCACTTATCACTAAAGCTAAAAAATCAATCGCCGGCTTCCGTCTTCGTGAAGGTGTAGCGATTGGTGCAAAAGTTACCCTTCGTGGTGAACGTATGTACGAATTCTTGGACAAATTGGTTTCAGTTTCACTTCCACGTGTGCGTGACTTCCACGGTGTTCCAACAAAATCATTTGATGGACGCGGAAACTACACTCTTGGTGTGAAAGAACAATTGATCTTCCCAGAAATTAACTTCGATGACGTCGACAAAACTCGTGGTCTTGACATCGTTATCGTAACAACTGCTAACACTGACGAAGAGTCACGTGCATTGCTTACAGGCCTTGGAATGCCTTTTGCAAAATAATATAGGAGGTAAATCTAATGGCTAAAAAATCAATGATTGCTAAGAACAAACGTCCAGCGAAGTTCTCTACTCAAGCTTATACTCGTTGTGAAAAATGTGGTCGTCCACATTCAGTTTACCGCAAATTTAAACTTTGCCGTGTTTGCTTCCGTGAATTAGCTTACAAAGGACAAATTCCTGGTGTAACAAAAGCATCTTGGTAATTTAAGATATCAAGGGCGTCAAAACTCTAAGTGAAAATAGGAACCTTGACGAAGAAACTGAAGTTTCTAGGAAAGGTTATCTTTTTCACACCGAGTTTAGCCCGGGTTCAGTTGGCTTTGCCAATTTGAACACGAGCTACAGCTTTGGCAAAAAAGACCAATTTGCTTTGGAGCATCGCTCCTGCATCAAATTGCCTATTTTTGCTCTAGCTGTTACGCTCTTTGTATCATGTATTAACTAGCAAGTGCAACTTGCAAACTACTAGTAAGAGGAGAAAAACAAAATGGTTATGACTGACCCAATCGCAGACTTCCTAACTCGTATTCGTAACGCTAACCAAGCGAAACACGAAGTACTTGAAGTACCTGCATCAAACATCAAAAAAGGGATTGCTGAAATCCTTAAACGCGAAGGTTTTGTTAAGAACGTAGAAATCATCGAAGATGACAAACAAGGCATCATCCGTGTATTCCTTAAATACGGACCAAACGGTGAAAAAGTTATCACTAACTTGAAACGTGTTTCTAAACCAGGACTTCGTGTCTACAAAAAACGTGAAGATCTTCCAAAAGTTCTTAACGGACTTGGAATTGCTATCCTTTCAACTTCTGAAGGTTTGCTTACTGATAAAGAAGCTCGCCAAAAGAACGTTGGTGGAGAAGTTATCGCTTACGTTTGGTAAAATCAAGATACAAAGAGCGTCATGGGCAATGTGAAAATAGGAAATCTGACAAAGAGTGTTAACACTCTAGGAAGATTTGTCTTTTTCACACAGACCATAGCTCGTGTTCAATTTAGCTGATTTACTGATCAGCTAAATAGAGAGTAAATTAGTTTAGGAGAAAAAGATGAAAGCTACTGAATTGAATGAAAAACTTATTGTTGCAGAAGACGCTTTGGCTGAATTGTCAAAAGATGACCTTGTATCTCTTTTATGTGAAATTGGTTATAGTCCTGCGGCTATTGATGTATTGACAGAATATCAGGAGTTTGTCAAAGCTTTTCGAAAGAAACTAGGTTTGCTCTAATCCGAATGCCCCCCGTGAAAACTGGCCGTTCTGGCCTGACAATTTAACAGGAGAAAATAAACATGTCACGTATTGGTAATAAAGTTATCGTGTTGCCTGCTGGTGTTGAAATCACTAACAATGACAACGTTGTAACTGTAAAAGGACCTAAAGGAGAACTTACTCGTGAGTTCTCAAAAGATATTGAAATTCGTGTGGAAGGTACTGAAGTAACTCTTCACCGTCCAAACGATTCAAAAGAAATGAAAACAATCCACGGAACCACTCGTGCCCTTTTGAACAACATGGTTGTTGGTGTATCAGAAGGATTCAAGAAAGAACTTGAAATGCGCGGGGTTGGTTACCGTGCACAACTTCAAGGATCTAAACTTGTTTTGGCTGTTGGTAAATCTCATCCAGACGAAGTTGAAGCTCCAGAAGGAATTACTTTTGAACTTCCAAACCCAACAACAATCGTTGTTAGCGGAATTTCAAAAGAAGTAGTTGGTCAAACAGCTGCTTACGTACGTAGCCTTCGTTCACCAGAACCATATAAAGGTAAAGGTATCCGTTACGTTGGTGAATTCGTTCGCCGTAAAGAAGGTAAAACAGGTAAATAATGTTGAGTGGTTGATTTTTAACCACCAACCTATTTTCCAACTTAGTGCATAGCACACGATTTAAAACTAAAGAGGTGAAAACTGTGATTTCTAAACCAGATAAAAACAAACTCCGCCAAAAACGCCACCGTCGCGTTCGCGGAAAACTCTCTGGAACTGCTGATCGCCCACGTTTGAACGTATTCCGTTCTAATACAGGCATCTACGCTCAAGTGATTGATGACGTAGCGGGTGTAACGCTCGCAAGTGCTTCAACTCTTGACAAAGAAGTTTCAAAAGGAACTAAAACTGAACAAGCCGTTGCTGTCGGTAAACTCGTTGCAGAACGTGCAAACGCTAAAGGTATTTCAGAAGTGGTGTTCGACCGCGGTGGATATCTATATCACGGACGTGTGAAAGCTTTGGCTGATGCAGCTCGTGAAAACGGATTGAAATTCTAATAGGAGGACACTAGAAAATGGCATTTAAAGACAATGCAGTTGAATTAGAAGAACGCGTAGTTGCTGTCAACCGTGTTACAAAAGTTGTTAAAGGTGGACGTCGTCTTCGTTTCGCAGCTCTTGTTGTTGTTGGTGACCACAACGGTCGCGTAGGATTTGGTACTGGTAAAGCTCAAGAAGTTCCAGAAGCAATCCGCAAAGCAGTAGAAGATGCTAAGAAAAACTTGATTGAAGTTCCTATGGTTGGAACAACAATCCCACACGAAGTTCTTTCAGAATTCGGTGGAGCTAAAGTATTGTTGAAACCTGCTGTAGAAGGTTCTGGGGTTGCCGCTGGTGGTGCAGTTCGTGCCGTTGTGGAATTGGCAGGTGTGGCAGATATTACATCTAAATCACTTGGTTCTAACACTCCAATCAACATTGTTCGCGCAACTGTTGAAGGTTTGAAACAATTGAAACGCGCTGAAGAAGTTGCTGCCCTTCGTGGTATCTCAGTTTCTGATTTGGCATAAGAAAGGGGATAAAATGGCTCAAATTAAAATTACTTTGACTAAGTCTCCAATCGGACGCATTCCATCACAACGTAAAACTGTTGTAGCACTTGGACTTGGCAAATTGAACAGCTCTGTTATCAAAGAAGACAACGCAGCTATCCGTGGTATGATCACTGCAGTATCTCACTTGGTAACAGTTGAAGAAGTAAACTAATGAATTTTTAGGGGATGTGGCAATACTCATCCCCTAAAACTAGGTATAGTCATCTTAGATGACGATGTATAGGCGAGTTGATAAGGGAGACAACCTTTTCTCTCTTATCGGCGCTAGCATTTTACAAAAGAGGAGAAAATAATAATGAAACTTCATGAATTGAAACCTGCAGAAGGTTCTCGTAAAGTACGTAACCGTGTTGGTCGTGGTACTTCATCAGGTAACGGTAAAACATCTGGTCGCGGTCAAAAAGGTCAAAAAGCTCGTAGCGGTGGCGGAGTTCGCCTTGGTTTTGAAGGAGGACAAACTCCATTGTTCCGTCGTCTTCCAAAACGTGGATTCACTAACATCAACGCTAAAGAATACGCAATTGTAAACCTTGACCAATTGAACGTCTTTGAAGACGGTGCAGAAGTAACTCCAGTTGTGCTTATCGAAGCAGGAATTGTGAAAGCTGAAAAATCAGGAGTTAAAATTCTTGGTAACGGTGAGTTGACTAAGAAATTGACTGTGAAAGCAGCTAAATTCTCTAAATCAGCTGAGGAAGCTATCACTGCTAAAGGTGGTTCTGTAGAAGTCATCTAAGAGAGGTGACCCATGTTTTTTAAATTACTAAAAGAAGCGCTCAAGGTTAAACAAGTTCGATCAAAAATTCTCTTTACAATTTTTATCATTCTTGTTTTCCGTATTGGGACAAGTATCACTGTTCCAGGTGTGAATGCAAAAAGTTTAGAAGCTCTCAGCGGTTTATCTTTCTTGAACATGCTTAGTCTTGTTTCAGGGAATGCCATGAAGAACTTCTCCGTTTTTGCACTCGGAGTAAGTCCGTATATCACTGCTTCAATCGTTGTTCAATTGCTACAAATGGATATTTTACCGAAGTTTGTAGAATGGGGCAAACAAGGGGAAGTAGGACGGAGAAAACTAAACCAAGCTACTCGTTATATTGCACTTGTGCTTGCATTTGTTCAATCTATCGGGATTACAGCAGGATTTAATACTCTATCTGGAGCGAAATTATTAACGACAGCTTTAACTCCACAAGTTTTTGTTACTATCGGTATTATCCTTACAGCAGGTAGTATGATTGTAACTTGGCTCGGGGAACAAATTACAGATAAAGGATACGGAAACGGTGTTTCTATGATTATCTTTGCAGGTATTGTTGCTTCAATTCCTGAGATGATTAAAGGCATTTATGTTGACTACTTCGTCAATATTCCAAGTAGCCGTTTGACTTCATCTATTATCTTTGTCGTTATTTTGATTATCGCTGTCTTGTTGATTGTTTACTTTACAACCTTTGTTCAACAGGCAGAATATAAAATTCCAATCCAATATACAAAAGTTGCTCAAGGAGCCCCATCAAGCTCATACCTTCCATTGAAGGTAAACCCAGCGGGGGTTATCCCAGTTATCTTTGCAAGTTCAATTACAGCAGCACCTGCAGCCATTCTTCAGTTTTTGAGTGCTACAGGTCACGATTGGGCATGGGTACGGACAGCACAGGAAATGTTATCTACAACATCTCCGACAGGTGTTGCTATGTATGCCTTGTTAATTATTCTCTTTACATTCTTCTATACATTTGTACAGATCAATCCAGAGAAAGCAGCAGAAAACTTGCAAAAGAGTGGAGCCTACATTCATGGTGTCCGTCCTGGTAAGGGTACTGAAGAGTTCATGTCGAAACTTCTTCGTCGCCTTGCGACTGTCGGATCAATCTTCCTTGGTGTGATTTCAATCTTGCCGATTGTGGCAAAAGATGTCTTTGGTCTTTCAGAAGCTGTTGCTTTTGGGGGAACTAGTCTTTTGATCATTATCTCAACTGGTATTGAAGGAATCAAACAGCTTGAAGGTTACCTATTGAAACGTAAGTATGTTGGTTTCATGGACAAAACAGAATAAAAGCAAAAATACTTTTGCTTAGAGAGTGGAGTATGAAGGTCTATCTATCAGAGAGATTTTCGTCTCCCCTCTTCTATTTTGTTTTTAAATAGGGGTTGAAGGAGATTTCAGCGTCTATTTAAATACAAAATAAGGAGATCCTATCATGAATCTTTTGATTATGGGCTTACCTGGAGCAGGTAAGGGAACGCAAGCAGCTAAAATTGTGGAGCAATTCCACGTGGCACACATTTCAACTGGAGATATGTTCCGTGCTGCTATGGCAAATCAAACTGAAATGGGTGTACTTGCCAAGTCATACATCGACAAAGGTGAGTTGGTTCCAGATGAAGTTACAAATGGAATTGTTAAAGAACGCCTTTCTCAGGACGACATCAAGGAAACAGGTTTCTTGTTGGATGGTTACCCACGTACGATTGAACAAGCGCATGCCTTGGACAAAACATTGGCGGAACTTGGTATCGAACTGGAAGGTGTGATCAACATCGAAGTGAACCCAGACTGTCTCTTGGAACGTTTGAGTGGCCGCATCATCCACCGCGAAACAGGTGAAACCTTCCACAAAGTTTTCAACCCACCAGTTGACTACAAAGAAGAAGATTACTACCAACGCGAAGATGACAAACCGGAGACAGTGAAGCGTCGTTTGGATGTTAATATCGCTCAAGGTGAACCAATCATTGCTCACTACCGTGCCAAAGGTTTGGTCCACGATATCGAAGGAAATCAAGATATCAATGATGTGTTCAAAGACATCGAAAAAGTATTGACAAATTTGAAATAAAGCGTTTTTCACACTTGCAAAAAATCGCTACAAATGTTATACTGAGATAGTCTGACTTATAATTGTTGTCTCTATGTTTAGAGGCATCAAATCGAAATTTATGGAGGTGCTTTTGCGTGGCAAAAGACGATGTGATTGAAGTTGAAGGCAAAGTAGTTGATACAATGCCTAACGCAATGTTTACGGTTGAACTTGAAAATGGACATCAGATTTTAGCAACAGTTTCTGGTAAAATTCGTAAAAACTATATTCGTATTTTAGCGGGAGATCGTGTTACTGTCGAGATGAGTCCATATGACTTGACACGTGGACGTATCACTTACCGCTTTAAATAATCGAAAAACTTGGAGGGATAAGAAATGAAAGTAAGACCATCGGTCAAACCAATTTGCGAATACTGTAAAGTAATTCGTCGTAATGGTCGTGTTATGGTAATTTGCCCAGCAAATCCAAAACACAAACAACGTCAAGGATAAGATAGAAAGGAGAAAACATGGCTCGTATTGCTGGAGTTGACATTCCAAATGACAAACGCGTAGTAATCTCATTGACTTACGTTTATGGTATCGGACTTGCAACATCTAAGAAAATTTTGGCTGCTGCTGGAATCTCAGAAGATGTTCGTGTACGTGACCTTACATCAGATCAAGAAGATGCTATTCGTCGTGAAGTGGATGCAATCAAAGTTGAAGGTGACCTTCGTCGTGAAGTAAACTTGAACATCAAACGTTTGATGGAAATCGGTTCTTACCGTGGTATTCGTCACCGTCGTGGACTTCCTGTCCGTGGACAAAACACTAAAAACAACGCTCGCACTCGTAAAGGTAAAGCTGTTGCGATTGCTGGTAAGAAAAAATAATATAGGAGGTAAAAGTCTTGGCTAAACCAACACGTAAACGTCGTGTGAAAAAGAATATCGAATCTGGTATTGCTCATATTCACGCTACATTTAATAACACTATTGTTATGATTACTGATGTGCATGGTAATGCAATTGCTTGGTCATCAGCTGGTGCTCTTGGTTTCAAAGGTTCTCGTAAATCTACACCATTCGCTGCTCAAATGGCTTCTGAAGCTGCTGCTAAATCTGCACAAGAACACGGTCTTAAATCAGTTGAAGTTACTGTAAAAGGTCCAGGTTCTGGTCGTGAGTCAGCTATTCGTGCGCTTGCTGCCGCTGGTCTTGAAGTAACAGCAATTCGTGATGTGACTCCAGTGCCACACAATGGTGCTCGTCCTCCAAAACGTCGCCGTGTATAATCATCGCATTACACTGCTTTTCGTTTAAGAGGGAGTAACTAAATGATTGAGTTTGAAAAACCAAATATAACAAAAATTGATGAAAATAAAGATTATGGCAAGTTTGTAATCGAACCACTTGAACGTGGCTACGGTACAACTCTTGGTAACTCTCTTCGTCGTGTACTACTAGCTTCTCTACCAGGAGCAGCAGTGACATCTATCAACATTGAAGGTGTCTTGCATGAGTTCGACACAGTTCCAGGTGTTCGTGAAGACGTGATGCAAATCATTCTGAACATTAAAGGGATTGCAGTAAAATCATACGTTGAAGACGAAAAAATCATTGAGCTTGACGTTGAAGGTCCTGCTGAAATTACAGCTGGAGACATTTTGACTGACAGTGATATTGAGATTGTAAATCCAGATCATTATCTCTTTACAATCGGTGAAGGTTCTTCTCTAAAAGCGACAATGACTGTTAACAGTGGTCGTGGATATGTACCTGCTGATGAAAACAAAAAAGATAATGCACCAGTTGGAACACTTGCTGTAGATTCTATTTATACACCAGTTACAAAAGTCAACTATCAAGTTGAACCTGCTCGTGTAGGTAGCAATGATGGATTTGACAAATTAACCCTTGAAATCTTGACTAATGGAACAATTATTCCTGAAGATGCTTTAGGGCTTTCAGCACGTATCTTGACAGAACATCTTGATTTGTTTACAAATCTTACTGAGATTGCTAAGTCAACTGAAGTGATGAAAGAAGCTGATACTGAATCTGACGATCGTATTTTGGATCGTACGATTGAGGAACTGGACTTGTCTGTGCGTTCATACAACTGTTTGAAACGTGCCGGTATCAACACTGTGCATGATTTGACAGAAAAATCTGAAGCAGAGATGATGAAAGTACGAAATCTTGGACGCAAGAGTTTGGAAGAAGTGAAACTCAAACTCATTGATTTGGGTCTTGGATTAAAAGATAAATAAAGGAGGAATACATGGCTTACCGTAAACTAGGACGCACTAGCTCACAACGTAAAGCAATGCTTCGCGATTTGACAACTGACCTTTTGATCAACGAATCAATCGTGACAACTGAAGCTCGTGCTAAAGAAATCCGTAAAACTGTTGAAAAAATGATTACTCTAGGTAAACGTGGTGATTTGCATGCACGTCGTCAAGCAGCTGCTTTTGTACGTAATGAAATCGCATCTGAAAACTATGATGAAGCAACTGATAAGTACACTTCTACTACAGCACTTCAAAAATTGTTCTCAGAAATCGCACCTCGTTATGCTGAACGTAACGGTGGATACACTCGTATCCTTAAAACTGAACCACGTCGTGGTGATGCTGCGCCAATGGCGATCATCGAATTAGTATAAAATCATCAATTTTGTTGAGTGTTATGATGATGGAGTCTTGTGCTCTTAGTCTAGCTCTGGTCTACCGCTGGGACTTCGGTCCTAGCGGGAACACTCATCATCATTTGATAGGGTAGACGCTTGTTTACGAAATTGTTTTTTCTTAAGAACAACTTCGTAAGCAGGCGTTTTTTAGTATTTTTTACGGAAATATGCTATACTAAGGAAAAAGAAAATCAAAAACGTTCAGGTTTTCTAATAATCGTAGAAATGGGGTATAAGAATGAAGGCTATTATTACAGTGGTTGGTAAGGATAAGGCTGGGATCGTTGCAGGCGTGTCTACTAAGATTGCAGAGTTGGGTTTGAATATTGACGATATTTCCCAGACGGTGTTGGATGAATACTTTACCATGATGGCGGTCGTTTCTAGTGATGAAAAACAGGATTTCACTTATCTGCGAAATGAGTTTGAAACGTTCGGTCAGACCTTGAATGTTAAAATCAATATTCAAAGTGCAGCGATTTTTGATGCTATGTACAATATCTAGGAGGTGGCTATGGATATTAGACAAGTTACGGAAACCATTGCCATGATCGAGGAGCAAAACTTCGATATCAGAACCATCACCATGGGCATCTCCCTTTTGGACTGTATTGATCCAGATATTGAACGTGCTGCTGAAAAGATTTATCAAAAAATCACCACTAAAGCCGCAAATCTAGTGGCTGTAGGAGACGAAATTGCTGCAGAACTAGGGATTCCTATTGTCAATAAACGGGTATCGGTGACTCCGATTTCTTTAATTGGTGCTGCGACTGATGCGACTGACTATGTCGTTTTGGCAAAGGCTCTTGATAAGGCTGCCAAGGAGATTGGTGTTGACTTTATTGGTGGATTCTCAGCTTTGGTACAAAAAGGCTACCAAAAAGGAGATGAAATTCTCATCAATTCGATCCCTCGTGCTCTAGCTGAGACAGACAAGGTCTGTTCGTCTGTCAATATTGGCTCAACCAAGTCAGGCATCAACATGACTGCAGTTGCAGATATGGGACGTATCATCAAGGAAACAGCGAACTTATCAGATATGGGTGCTGCCAAATTGGTCGTATTTGCTAACGCTGTTGAGGACAATCCTTTTATGGCGGGGGCCTTCCATGGTGTCGGTGAAGCAGATGTCATCATCAATGTTGGTGTTTCAGGTCCTGGTGTTGTCAAACGCGCCTTGGAGAAAGTTCGTGGTCAGAGTTTTGATGTAGTAGCGGAAACAGTCAAGAAAACAGCCTTCAAGATTACTCGTATCGGTCAGCTGGTTGGGCAAATGACGAGTGAACGCCTTGGTGTTGACTTTGGGATTGTAGACCTAAGTTTGGCACCAACTCCTGCAGTTGGAGACTCAGTGGCTCGAGTACTGGAGGAGATGGGCTTGGAAACAGTTGGTACCCATGGAACAACAGCAGCGCTTGCCTTGCTCAATGACCAAGTTAAGAAGGGCGGAGTGATGGCTTGTAACCAAGTCGGTGGCTTGTCAGGTGCTTTTATCCCCGTTTCTGAGGATGAGGGGATGATTGCTGCGGTGCAAGATGGCTCTCTGAATTTAGAGAAACTAGAGGCTATGACAGCTATCTGTTCTGTTGGACTGGATATGATTGCCATTCCAGAAGATACGCCTGCTGAAACCATTGCAGCTATGATTGCGGATGAGGCGGCAATCGGTGTTATTAACATGAAAACAACGGCTGTTCGTATCATTCCAAAGGGCAAAGAAGGCGATATGATTGAGTTTGGTGGCTTGCTAGGGACAGCTCCAGTTATGAAGGTCAACGGTGCTTCGTCTGTTGATTTCATTTCTCGCGGTGGGCAAATCCCAGCTCCAATCCATAGTTTTAAAAATTAATAAAAAAGCGAGAGGATTTAAGTTGAGTTTAAGGATGACTGTGTATACTATAATCATTAAATAAAGACCTCCTAACTTTATTTAATAGAAATCCTAAACTTTTTCATAATAATCTCCTAGGGAAGCTACCATGAGGGTAGCTTTTCTTTTGGATAATTTACAAATGTTGGCTTCGCTTTTGAAAGCCAAATATTTCTTTGATCCATGATATAATAGAAGAAAATGGAGGATAGAAAATGTCTAAAGTAAGATTGTACTTGGTCCGTCATGGGAAAACGATGTTTAACACAATTGGACGTGCTCAAGGATGGAGTGATACACCTCTGACTGCAGAAGGTGAGTTGGGAATCCATGAACTGGGAATTGGCTTGAGAGAGTCTGGCTTGCAGTTTGACCGCGCTTATTCCAGTGATTCAGGTCGCACTATTCAAACCATGGGAATTATCCTAGAAGAACTTGGCCTGCAGGGGAAAATCCCTTACCGCATGGACAAGCGAATCCGTGAGTGGTGCTTTGGTAGTTTTGATGGGGCCTATGATGGGGACCTCTTTATGGGCTTGATTCCGAGAATTTTCAATGTAGACCATGTTCATCAGTTGTCCTATGCAGAGCTAGCAGAAGGTCTAGTTGAGGTTGATACTGCAGGCTGGGCTGAAGGTTGGGAAAAACTCAGTGGTCGAATCAAGGAAGGCTTTGAGTCGATTGCCAAAGAAATGGAAGAGCAAGGTGGTGGGAATGCCCTTGTTGTCAGCCACGGGATGACCATTGGAACCATTGTTTACCTGATCAACGGGATGCATCCGCATGGTCTGGATAATGGCAGTGTGACCATCCTTGAATATGAGGATGGCCAGTTTAGTGTAGAAGTTGTTGGCGACCGTAGCTATCGAGAACTGGGACGTGAGAAGATGGAAGAGACAAATAATCAATAGAAGTTAGCTCCGATTAGGAGCTAACTTTTTTTCCTGTTAAATAAGTTGGATTTGCGACCCAGTATTTCTTGTTATCCCAGTCTAAAAGAACATTTCTCGTCTTTCAAATTCCCCCAAAAATGGTATAATAGTAACATCATAAAATTGGAGAGAGACCATGAGTTTTTACAATCATAAAGAAATTGAGCCTAAGTGGCAGGGCTACTGGGCAGAACATCATACATTTAAGACAGGAACAGATGCATCAAAACCGAAGTTTTATGCTCTCGATATGTTCCCATATCCTTCAGGAGCTGGATTGCACGTAGGACACCCAGAAGGTTATACAGCAACCGATATCCTCAGCCGTTACAAACGTGCGCAAGGATACAACGTCCTTCACCCAATGGGATGGGATGCCTTTGGTTTGCCAGCTGAGCAATACGCTATGGATACGGGAAATGACCCGGCAGAATTTACAGCGGAAAATATTGCTAACTTCAAACGTCAAATCAATGCGCTTGGATTCTCTTACGACTGGGAGCGTGAAGTTAACACAACAGATCCAAATTACTACAAGTGGACACAATGGATTTTCACTAAGCTTTACGAAAAAGGCTTAGCTTATGAAGCGGAAGTGCCAGTAAACTGGGTTGAAGAGTTGGGAACAGCCATCGCTAATGAAGAAGTACTTCCTGACGGAACTTCTGAACGTGGGGGCTATCCCGTTGTCCGCAAACCGATGCGTCAATGGATGCTCAAAATCACGGCCTATGCAGAGCGCTTGCTTAATGACTTGGATGAGTTGGATTGGCCAGAGTCTATCAAGGACATGCAACGCAACTGGATCGGGAAATCAACTGGTGCCAATGTCACCTTTAAAGTGAAAGGGACTGACAAGGAATTTACCGTCTTTACCACTCGTCCTGATACTCTTTTCGGTGCAACCTTCACAGTCTTGGCTCCTGAGCATGACTTGGTAGATGCTATCACAAGTCCAGAGCAAGCTGAGGCAGTAGCTGACTACAAACACCAAGCTAGTCTCAAGTCTGACTTGGCTCGTACCGATCTTGCCAAGGAAAAAACAGGGGTTTGGACGGGCGCTTATGCCATCAACCCTGTCAATGGCAAAGAAATCCCAATTTGGATCGCTGACTATGTTCTTGCGAGCTATGGAACAGGTGCTGTTATGGCTGTTCCTGCCCATGACCAACGTGACTGGGAATTTGCCAAACAGTTTGGTCTTCCAATCGTAGAAGTGCTTGAAGGTGGTAACGTTGAAGAAGCTGCCTATACTGAAGATGGTCTTCATGTCAATTCAGACTTCCTAGATGGACTGAACAAAGAAGAAGCGATTGCTAAGATTGTGGCTTGGTTGGAAGAGAAAGGTTGTGGACAAGAGAAGGTTACCTACCGTCTCCGCGACTGGCTCTTTAGCCGTCAACGTTACTGGGGTGAGCCAATCCCAATCATTCATTGGGAAGATGGGACTTCAACAGCTGTTCCTGAAAGTGAATTGCCACTTGTCTTGCCAGTCACCAAGGATATCCGCCCTTCAGGTACTGGGGAAAGCCCATTGGCTAACTTGACCGACTGGCTTGAAGTGACGCGTGAAGATGGTGTTAAAGGTCGTCGTGAAACCAACACCATGCCACAATGGGCTGGTTCAAGTTGGTACTACCTCCGCTATATCGATCCACACAATACTGAGAAATTGGCTGATGAGGACCTCCTCAAACAATGGTTGCCAGTAGATATCTACGTAGGTGGTGCGGAGCATGCCGTTCTTCACTTGCTTTACGCTCGTTTCTGGCACAAATTCCTCTATGACCTCGGTGTTGTTCCGACTAAGGAACCATTCCAAAAACTCTTTAACCAAGGAATGATTTTGGGAACAAGCTACCGTGACCACCGTGGAGCTCTTGTAGCGACTGATAAGGTTGAAAAACGTGACGGTTCTTTCTTCCATGTGGAAACAGGAGAAGAGTTGGAGCAAGCACCAGCCAAGATGTCTAAATCGCTCAAGAACGTTGTTAACCCAGACGATGTGGTGGAACAATATGGTGCCGATACCCTTCGTGTTTATGAAATGTTCATGGGGCCACTTGACGCTTCCATCGCTTGGTCTGAGGAAGGTCTGGAAGGAAGCCGTAAATTCCTTGACCGTGTTTACCGTTTGATTACAAGTAAAGAAATTGTCGCGGAAAATAATGGTGCTCTTGACAAGGTCTACAATGAAACAGTCAAATCTGTCACTGAGCAAATCGAATCCATGAAATTCAACACAGCCATTGCCCAACTTATGGTCTTTGTCAACGCTGCTAATAAGGTAGACAAACTCTATGTGGACTATGCCAAAGGCTTTATCCAATTGATTGCCCCATTTGCACCTCATTTGGCAGAAGAACTCTGGCAAACTGTTGCTACAACAGGTGAATCCATCTCTTACGTAGCTTGGCCAACATGGGACGAAAGCAAATTGGTTGAAGACGAAATCGAAATTGTCGTCCAAATTAAAGGAAAAGTTCGTGCCAAACTCATGGTCGCGAAGGACCTTTCACGCGAAGAATTACAAGAAATTGCTCTCGCTGACGAAAAACTCAAAGCGGAGATTGACGGTAAGGAAATCGTGAAAGTGATTGCGGTACCTAACAAACTGGTCAATATTGTTGTAAAATAAAAATGAATCCTTCAGAGTAGAATCTGGAGGATTTTTAAATTGGATTATGCTATAATAGTCCCAACTAAGATAAAAACACAGTTCTGGTTGGTAGTCCAGACGTAGGCAAGCCTATCAGTAACCTTCCTCCTTGGTTGTCCATTCTTAGGGATAGATTTAAGGAGGTGCTGTCGTGGAAATCGTTTCAATTGGCTTGACAGTTTATTTTGAAGATGGATTTTGGCATGGATTGTTTGAACAAGAGTATGAGGGAACTTATCAAGTTTGTCGAGTGACATTTGGTCAGGAACCAAAAGAGGATGAAATTTTGAAACTTTTACAGACTCAGTTTGCTCGGTTATCTTTTAGTCCAGAGGCGACAGTCAAACAGCATGTGAAGATTAAGAATCCGAAGCGTCTGCAGCGAGCTGTAAAGAAACAGGTGAAGCAGAAAGTTTCTTCTAAGTCACAAGAGCTCTTACAGTTGCAGTACGAGGAACGAAAAAAGCATTCAAAACAACAGTCTAGTCTCCAAAAGCAATTGCTCAAGCAAGAGAAATTTGAACGCAAACAGCAAAAACGTAAAGAGAAGCACAAAGGGCACTAGTGACTCTCTCTTTCATAAAATAGAACAGCTCTTCTTGGATAACAAGAGCTGTTTTTGCTTGTATTGAAGATTTCTTTCCTAATAGATAGACTTATCGTTAATGGCAGTTTCAAATTCAGGACCATACTTGCTTACTTCAAATTTAATCCTGCCCCATTCAGCATTTTCATTTTACTAGAAGGGTGTGTGTGCCATGATTTCTGATTCATTTTTTATTGTTTGGTTTAGCGAGAACAATATTATTGACTCCTGGATTTTTCTGCCGGATGCTATAAAATGCCTCTTTTATAGCGCATGTTTAAAAATATAATGTATGGTTGTAAGTGATTTTAAACTTCCTCTAGTGATTCGATAGGAGAAAAACGAGCCTGCTCTACTTTAATTTAACCCCCATTATTTTACCACTTGGCCTTTCATTTTAACTGCTTATCTCAAAAGTCGATTTTTCTTTCATTCTTTTTGTTAAACTAGTGTGGTTAAGAGGAGGAAAAAATATGATTTTACAAGCTAAACATTTGACTAAACGGTACGGCAATCATATGGCTGTTGATGATATTCAGTTAGAGTTTGAAAAAGGAAGTTTCAATGCTATTTTGGGACCCAATGGTGCAGGGAAATCAACCACCATTTCCATGTTAATCGGTTTGAAAAATCCGACACAAGGTCAGATTCGATATGCGCCAAATACGAAAATCGGAGTGGTTTTTCAAGCTAGTGTACTGGATGAGATGTTGACGGTTAGGGAAAATCTCACGATTCGTGCTCAACAGTATAAGGAGATTGCGGCAAGTCGTGTGGATGATTTGATTCATCAACTGGGTTTGACTGCTTTCCAGAAACAACTATATGGGACTTTGTCAGGTGGGCAAAAACGTCGGGTTGATATTGCGCGTGCTCTTCTTTCGCGACCAGATATTCTTTTCTTGGATGAACCAACGACAGGTCTTGATATTCAAACTCGCAAATCCATCTGGGATCTACTGTATCGACTACAAAAGGATGAAGGGATGACTATTATCTTAACGACTCATTATCTGGATGAAGCAGATGAAGCGGATCAGATCTATATCGTTGATCATGGGAAAGTGATTGCGCAAGGTTCTGCGACTGCTATTAAAAGTCAGTATGCATCTAATATTTTAAAAATTCGTTTTAAGGAAATGAAGGATTTAGAAAAGCTGCTACAGACTGGAATGACAGTCGAGGAAGAAAATGAGATGGAATATCTTTTTTATCCAAGTACGTCACAGGAGGCCATTGAATATTTGACAAAAGTTCGAGAAGAAATTGATTCTTTTGAGTTTCGTCCGGGTACTATGGATGATGCCTTTATTGCACTTACAGGAAGAGAGGTTCGCTAATGATAGCTTTATTGAAACGGAATTTTATCTTATATTTTCGTAATCGTTCGGGAGTATTTTTCTCATTATTGGGGGCATTGATTTCCTTCCTCCTTTATATCATTTTTTTGCAGAAGAATTTGACGGATTCTTGGTCCCAACTCCCTAATAGTACGAACCTTTTAAATAACTGGCTGATGGGTGGGACCTTGGCTGTGACTGGGATGACAACCAGTTTTACGGCTCTTAAACAAATGGTTCAGGACCGCGAAAATCAAGTGGATCAAGATCTCTTCTTGACTGATTTAGGTAACTGGGGCTTACAGGCATCCTATCTAATCAGTAGTATTGTCATTTCTTTTGTCATGCAGGTGTTTATGTATGCTGTTATGAGTTTTTATTTTAAAGAGAGCCCAGTTATCAGCTATTTACCGGAAATCGCTTTGATTATGTTGTTAAGCAGTCTGCTTTCAAGTCTGGTAAATGTTCTCTTGATTTACCGTTTTCAATCTGTAGATAGCCTTGGTAAACTGGCAACGATAGTGGGAACTGCCTCTGGATTTTTAGTAGGAACTTATATCCCCATTGGAGTACTACCTGATTCTGCACAGCTTTTCATGAAATGTACCCCTGCAACTTATATTGCTTCTCTCTATCGACAAGTCTTGATGAAAGAGCGATTAGAGATCGCATTTTCAGGAAATAACAGTCTGTTACAGGAATTTCAAGAAAAAATGGGAATCCAAATCAACTGGCAAGAACTATTGACAAAGGAAGAAACATACTTTATAGTGGTTATTATCAGTCTCGTCGCTATTCTTCTTTGGATGTTATTTGTTAAAGTGTTTAGCAAGAGAAAATAAAGATGTATTGGAGAGAAAATGAAGATTCGTTTTGAAATGAAGACAGAGTTTTCAGAAAAAGACCCACACATTTTAATTCAGGCGGCTCAGTTAACCGACCAAGCAAGAGAGGTCATGGAGTATTTAGAACAATTTTCAACGACCAATCAGGTGGTCATTCCTATTCGAACGGATGATCATCTGCTTATGGTGAAAATTGAGGATCTTATTCTAGCAGATATCGATAAGAATTTGTTGACCATTTATACGGTAGATGGGATTTATAAAACTAAGGAAACATTGACAAACTTTCAGAATCGAATTAATCGGCGTAACTTTATACAGATATCGCGTCATTCAGTCATAAACATTGACCATTTAGAGTCATTATCGGATAGCTTTTCAGGGAACATGATGGCTAAGATGACTCGGGGTCTCAAATCGAGTGTGAGTCGGAAATACGTTAAGTCCTTAATGGATTATCTAGGTTTATAGGAGAAAATCATGAAGCGATTGATTGCTTATTTTGTATCGGGAATGCGTACGGCCTCCTTTGTTTATTTGAGTTTGGTGTTATTGGCTCAGTTTTATTCAGGTATTACCTATCCTGCACCAACGACAAAAAATATTCTAGCTTTGTTTTTGATGAGTGGAATTATGGGGGTATTGACCTTAATCCTTGAAAGGCTAGAGTTTCTTGCTTATAGTATGCGTGTAGGAGTTCATTTGTTAGCGACAGCTACTATTTTAGTATTAACCTACCTATTTTTTGGCTGGGGTTCGGCATTGTTGAGTCCCTTGCTTTGGTTCTTTTTCTTATTAATTTATGGACTGATATGGTTGTACCAGATCTGGCAAACTCACAAGCTCACCCAACGAATTAATCAAGCCTTAGAAGATAAAAGAAAGAAAACGAATCACTAATGTAGTGTTGAGGATGAGGTTTGAGGAGAGTGTTAGTTTCCATTTAGAGTAATTTATGATATAGTATTTTCAGAGTAAAACAAGGAGAAAAACGATGCCAGTAAATGAATATGGTCAGATAATTGGTGAGTCAATGGAAGGTTATACGCCAGGTGAAATGCCTTCCATTGATTTCTTAGAAGGGTGCTACGCTCGAATAGAGGCTCTTTCGGTAGAAAAGCATGCGGAGGATTTATTAGCTGTTTATGGTTCAGATACGCCTCGGGAGATGTGGACCTACCTCTTTCAGGAGCCAGTGGCAGATATGGAGGAACTGGTTACCGTCTTAAATCAGATGTTGGCTCGTAAGGACCGTTTTTACTATGCGATTATAGACAAGGCAACTGGTAAGGCTTTGGGAACTTTTTCTCTCATGCGCATTGACCAGAATAACCGAGTAATAGAAGTGGGAGCTGTCACTTTTTCTCCAGAACTCAGGGGAACACGTATAGGGACAGAGGCTCAATATCTCCTAGCTCGCTATGTTTTTGAAGAGCTTAACTATCGTCGCTATGAGTGGAAATGCGATGCTCTAAATCTGCCATCAAGACGAGCTGCGGAACGTTTGGGCTTTATCTATGAAGGAACCTTCCGCCAGGCAGTTGTTTATAAGGGGCGCACGAGGGATACGGATTGGCTCGCTATGATTGATAAGGACTGGCCTCAAGTTAAAGCTCGTTTGGAAACATGGTTGGCTCCTGAAAATTTTGATAAAAATGGACGGCAGTACAAGAGCTTAAGAGAATTCTGAGAGGTATTGAGATGATAACTATTAGAAAGCAAGAAATTGTCAAGCTAGAGGATGTTTTGCATCTCTATCAGGCAGTCGGTTGGACAAATTATACCCATCAACCTCAGATGCTGGAGAAGGCCTTGTCTCACTCATTAGCGATTTATCTGGCACATGATGGAGATTCCGTGGTGGGCTTGGTTCGTTTGGTCGGAGATGGTTTTTCATCGATTTTTGTCCAGGATTTGCTCGTTTTGCCTAGCTATCAGCGCCAAGGGATTGGTAGCAACTTGATGAAAGAGGCTTTAGGTGATTACAAAGATGCCTATCAAGTCCAACTAGTGACCGATCAGACAGAAAAAACCTTGGGATTCTATCGATCTCTGGGATTTGAAGCCTTATCTACTTATGACTGTACAGGAATGATTTGGGTGGATCGAAAAAGATAAAAAAATTATTTTTTATTAAGTAAAGTTTAAGTATCCTCTTGTATCATATAGTTATTAAATAAAGACCTCCTAATACTCTTCGAAAATCTCATCAACCTTCGTTAGAGTCGACTTAGCTAACTATAGTTATGCTTGCGCCTATCTGCCTAGTCTGATTTCGATTTTCATTGAGTACCCTTTATTTAATGAAATCCCAAACTTTTCTTTTTCATCATAATCTCCTAAAGAAGTCACCCAATCAGGTGGCTTTTTTATGACTTGGGGAGGAAAAATCCATTTGAAAAAAATTTTTTAAAAAATAATAAATCAGAGAAAAAGTTAAGTTAGCTTTAAGATTCATCTTGTATCATATAATCATTAAATAAAGACCTCCTAATACTCTTCGAAAATCTCATCAATCTTCGTTAGAGTCGACTTAGCTAACTATAGTTATGCTTGCGTCTATCTGCCTAGTCTGATTTCGATTTTCATTGAGTACCCTTTATTTAATGAAATCCTAAACTTTTCTTTTTCATAATAATCTCCCTAAAGAGGCCACCCAATCAGGTGGCTTTTTTGTTTGTGGCTTGGATTTTTGATATAATAGAGCCATGAGTAGAATTTTAGACAATGAGATCATGGGGGATGAGGAGTTAGTAGAACGTACCCTCCGTCCCCAATATTTACGTGAATATATCGGTCAGGATAAAGTCAAGGACCAGCTGCAAATCTTTATCGAGGCAGCAAAAATGCGTGATGAGGCACTGGACCATGTTCTTTTATTTGGTCCTCCAGGTCTCGGGAAAACAACCATGGCCTTTGTTATTGCCAATGAACTGGGAGTCAATCTCAAGCAAACGTCTGGTCCTGTCATCGAAAAAGCGGGGGATCTGGTAGCGATTTTGAATGATTTGGAGCCTGGAGACGTTCTCTTTATTGATGAGATTCATCGCTTGCCCATGTCGGTGGAAGAGGTGCTCTATAGTGCCATGGAGGACTTTTACATTGACATCATGATTGGGGCTGGAGAGGGCAGTCGCAGTGTCCATTTGGACTTGCCGCCTTTTACCTTGATTGGTGCGACGACACGTGCGGGGATGCTTTCTAATCCTCTACGAGCACGTTTTGGGATTACAGGTCATATGGAATACTATGCTCATGATGACTTGACGGAAATTGTTGAGCGGACAGCAGATATTTTTGAGATGGAAATCACCCATGAGGCAGCTTCGGAGTTGGCCTTACGCAGTCGAGGAACTCCTCGTATCGCCAATCGTCTCCTCAAGCGCGTGCGCGACTTTGCCCAGATTATGGGGGATGGCTTGATTGATGATGTGATTACGGATAAGGCTTTGACCATGCTGGATGTAGACCGTGAAGGTTTGGACTATGTAGACCAAAAAATCCTTCGCACCATGATTGAGATGTATGGTGGTGGTCCTGTCGGTTTAGGAACTCTTTCTGTTAATATTGCCGAGGAGCGTGAGACAGTCGAAGATATGTACGAACCTTACCTGATTCAGAAAGGTTTCATCATGCGAACTCGTTCTGGACGGGTGGCAACTGCTAAGGCATATGAGCATTTAGGGTATGAATACAATGAAAAATGAACAAGAAATTCTAGAGGTTTTTAGAAAAGATCCAGATATGATGGCCATTCTGACCATCATTCGTGACCTTGGTCTGAAAGACTCGTGGTTGGCGGCAGGTTCTGTCAGGAATTTCATCTGGAATCTATTGTCAGACAAATCGCCTTTTGATCATGAAACGGACGTGGATGTGATTTTCTTTGATCCAGATATTTCTTATGAGAAAACAGTATCCCTAGAGAAAAAGCTGAGAGAAGATTTCCCTCAGTATCAGTGGGAGTTGAAAAATCAGGTCTATATGCATCTGCACAGTCCCCACACTGTGCCTTACACGAGTTCTCGTGATGCCATGAGTAAGTATCCAGAACGATGTACGGCGATAGGACTCCGCTTGCATGCCGACGCAACTTTGGAGCTCTTTGTCCCCTATGGTTTAGAGGATATTTTGAACTTTCAGATTTCCCCAACTCCTCATTTTTTAGAGAATGAGGACCGAATGAAGCTCTATCAAGAACGCTTGTCCAAGAAAAATTGGCAAGAAAAATGGAAAAATCTTACTTTTTCAAAAAACTTAAGAAAAATTTAAGTTAGTGACGGTATACTAGGTTCATAAGTTAAGAGGAACTTAACTTAAACTCCTAAAACTTTTTCATAATAATCTCCCTATAAAATTAAGTCGCCCAATCAGGCGGCTTATTTTTTGTCTGTACGGAGAGCTAATAACTTAGCAATAGAAGAAAATAGGGAAATATGGTATAATGAAACGATAGATTTTTGAATAGGAATAAGAACATGTTTGGATTTTTTAAGAAAGATAAAGCTGTAGAAGTTGAGGTTCCAACACAGGTTCCTGCTCATATTGGCATCATCATGGATGGGAATGGTCGTTGGGCTAAAAAACGGATGCAACCACGGGTTTTTGGTCATAAGGCGGGGATGGAAGCCCTCCAAAAGGTGACCAAGGCAGCTAACAAGATGGGAGTCAAGGTCATCACGGTTTATGCCTTTTCAACGGAAAATTGGACACGCCCAGATCAAGAAGTCAAGTTTATCATGAACTTGCCCGTTGAGTTTTATGACAACTATGTCCCTGAATTGCACGCAAATAATGTTAAGATTCAGATGATTGGGGAGACGGACCGTTTGCCTAAGCCGACTTTTGAAGCTTTGAAAAAAGCAGAGGAGTTGACCAAGAACAATACGGGTTTGATTCTCAATTTTGCGCTCAATTATGGTGGTCGTGCTGAAATTACGCAGGCTCTTAAGGGCTTGGCTCAAGATGTTCTAGATGCTAAAATCAACCCTGGTGATATCACAGAAGATATGATTGGGGACTATCTTTTCACGCAACACCTGCCAAAGGATTTGCGGGATCCGGATTTGATTATCCGTACGAGTGGTGAGTTGCGTTTGAGTAATTTCTTGCCATGGCAAGCAGCCTATAGTGAGCTTTACTTTACGGATACCTTGTGGCCTGATTTTGATGAAGCTGCCTTGCAGGAAGCTATTGCTGCTTTTAACCATCGCAATCGCCGTTTTGGAGGAGTTTAGGAGAAGATATGACCAAGGATTTACAAAAGAGAACATTGTTTGCGGTATTGGCCCTGGCGATTTTCCTTCCAGTCTTGTTTGCGGGTGGGCTCTTGTTGCAGATAGGGATTGGCTTGTTAGCGATGCTAGGCGTCCATGAACTCTTGCACATGAAGGGGCTAAAGACTATGACCATTGAGGGTGCTTTGACTCTTTTTGCGACCTTCGCTCTCACAGTTCCTTTAGAAAATTACCTAACATTTTTGCCTGTTGATGGGAATGTGGTTGCCTACAGTGTTTTGATTACCATAATGCTAGGGACGACCGTTTTCAGTAAAAACTATACGATTGAAGATGCCGCTTTTCCAATTGCTGTGAGCTTTTATGTTGGTTTTGGCTTTAATGCCTTACTAGATGCTCGGGTGGCAGGTTTTGACAAGGTACTTTTGGCCCTTTTTATCGTTTGGGCGACAGATAGCGCAGCCTACCTGACAGGGATGAATTTTGGTAAACATAAGTTGGCACCAAGAGTTTCTCCTAATAAGAGTATTGAGGGCTTTGTCGGGGGTATTCTAGGTGCGGTACTGATAACAGTGGTTTTCATGTTAGTGGATAGCACAGTTGCTCTTCCTTATGGGATTTATAGAATGAGTCTCTTTGCTGCCTTCTTCAGTGTGGCAGGTCAGTTTGGTGACTTGATTGAGAGTGCCATGAAACGCCATTTCGGTGTTAAGGATTCTGGAAAATTTATCCCTGGACATGGCGGTGTGTTGGATCGCTTTGACAGCATGCTGATTGTGTTTCCAATGATGCACTTATTTGGCCTGTTTTAAAGAAAGGAATATTGAATGATTGGATTGCTAACCTTTATCCTCGTTTTTGGGATTATTGTGGTGGTGCATGAGTTTGGACATTTTTATTTTGCCAAGAAATCGGGCATTCTAGTTCGTGAATTTGCCATTGGTATGGGGCCCAAGATTTTTTCCCATATCGGTAAGGATGGCACTGCTTATACCATTCGAATCCTTCCTCTAGGAGGGTATGTTCGTATGGCTGGTTGGGGTGATGATGCGACGGAGATCAAGACAGGAACCCCGGTCAGTTTAACACTTGCCGAAGATGGTAAGGTCAAACGGATCAACCTCTCAGGGAAGAAACTGGATCAAACAGCTCTCCCTATGCAGGTAACCCAGTTTGACTTTGAAGACAAGCTCTTCATTAAAGGCTTAGTCTTGGAAGAAGAAAAGACTTTTGCAGTGGATCACGATGCAACAGTTGTTGAGGCAGATGGAACCGAGGTGCGCATTGCCCCTCTGGATGTACAGTATCAAAATGCTTCTATCTGGGGTAAGCTCATCACCAACTTTGCAGGTCCTATGAATAACTTTATCTTAGGTGTTGTTGTTTTTTGGATCCTGATCTTTTTGCAGGGTGGTGTTAGAGATACTCAGACCAATCTCTTTCATGTCATGCCAGAGGGAGCTTTGGCTAAGGTAGGTGTAGCTGAGACCGCTCAAATCACCAAGATCGGCTCGCATGAGGTTAAGAATTGGCAAGACTTGACCCAGGCTGTGGAAGCAGATACCAAGGACAAGACCGCCCCGACCTTGGATGTGACTATTTCTGAAAATGGTAGCGAAAAACAAGTCACGGTGACTCCAGAAGAGAATCAAGGACGTTACATTCTTGGGGTTCAACCGGGGGTCAAGTCAGACTTTCTGTCCATGTTTGTTGGTGGATTTACAACTGCTGCTGACTCAGGTCTCCGTATCCTTTCGGCTCTGAAAAACTTGATTTTCCATCCAGATTTGAACAAACTCGGTGGTCCCGTTGCCATTTTTAAGGCAAGTAGCGATGCTGCTAAAAATGGAATTGAGAATGTCCTCTACTTCCTAGCTATGATTTCTATTAATATCGGGATTTTTAACTTGATTCCTATCCCGGCTTTGGATGGTGGAAAGATTGTGCTCAATATCCTAGAGACTATCCGCCGGAAACCCCTTAAACAAGAAATTGAAACCTATGTCACCATGGCTGGTGTAGTTATCATGGTTGTCTTGATGCTAGCTGTGACCTGGAATGACATTATGCGACTCTTCTTTTAGATAATCGAGGAATATTATGAAACAAAGTAAAATGCTAATCCCAACGCTTCGCGAAATGCCAAGCGATGCTCAAGTTATCAGCCACGCCCTTATGTTGCGTGCTGGTTATGTTCGTCAAGTTTCTGCCGGTGTATATTCTTACCTACCACTCGCTAACCGTGTGATTGAAAAGGCTAAGAATATCATGCGCCAAGAGTTTGATAAGATTGGTGCGGTGGAGATGTTGGCTCCTGCACTTCTCAGTGCTGATCTTTGGCGTGAATCAGGTCGTTATGAAACCTATGGTGAAGACCTTTATAAACTGAAAAACCGTGAAAAGTCAGACTTTATCTTAGGTCCGACACACGAAGAAACTTTTACAGCTATTGTTCGTGACTCTGTGAAATCTTACAAGCAATTGCCACTCAACCTTTACCAAATCCAACCGAAATACCGTGATGAAAAACGTCCACGTAACGGACTTCTCCGTACGCGTGAATTTATCATGAAAGACGGCTATAGTTTCCATGCTAATTACGATAGTTTGGATGTGACTTATGACGAGTACAAGGCAGCCTATGAACGTATCTTCACTCGTAGTGGTTTGGACTTCAAGGCTATCATCGGTGATGGTGGCGCCATGGGTGGTAAGGATAGCCAAGAATTTATGGCCATTACACCAGCCCGTACAGACCTTGACCGCTGGGTTGTCTTGGACAAGTCAGTTGCCTCATTTGATGAAATTCCTGCAGAAGTGCAAGAAGAAATCAAGGCAGAATTGCTCAAATGGATGGTTTCTGGTGAAGACACCATTGCCTACTCAAGTGAGTCTAGCTATGCGGCTAACTTAGAAATGGCAACAAACGAGTACAAACCAAGCAACCGTGTCGTTACTGAAGAAGAAGTGACTCGCGTCGAAACTCCAGACGTTAAATCCATCGATGAGGTTGCAGCCTTCCTAAATGTCCCAGAAGAACAAACGATTAAAACCCTCTTCTACATGGCAGATGGTGAGCTTGTTGCAGCCCTTCTAGTTGGAAATGACCAACTCAATGAAGTCAAGTTGAAGAACCACTTGGGAGCAGATTTCTTTGACGTTGCGAGTGAGGAAGAAATCGCAAGTGTCGTCCCAGCAGGCTTTGGTTCGCTTGGACCAGTTGCTTTGCCAGAAAATGTGAAAATCATTGCTGACCGTAAGGTGCAAGATGTTCGCAATGCTGTTGTGGGGGCCAACGAAGATGGCTACCACTTGACGGGTGTGAACCCAGGTCGTGATTTCACTGCAGAATACGTGGATATCCGCGAAGTTCGTGAGGGTGAAATTTCCCCAGACGGACAAGGTGTCCTAAACTTCGCCCGTGGTATCGAGATCGGTCATATTTTCAAACTCGGAACTCGCTACTCAGCAAGCATGGGTGCAGATGTTTTGGACGAAAATGGCCGTGCTGTGCCAATCATCATGGGATGTTACGGTATCGGTGTTAGCCGTCTTCTCTCGGCAGTTATGGAACAACACGCCCGCCTCTTTGTTAACAAAACGCCTAAAGGGGAATACCGTTATGCTTGGGGAGTTAACTTCCCTAAAGAATTGGCACCATTTGATGTGCACCTGATCACTGTCAATGTTAAAGATGAAGAAGCGCAAGCCTTGACAGAGAAACTGGAAGCAAGCTTGATGGGAGCTGGTTACGAAGTCTTGACAGACGACCGTAACGAACGTGTCGGTGTTAAATTTAGCGATAGCGACTTGATTGGGTTGCCAATCCGTATTACTGTTGGGAAAAAAGCAGCTGATGGCATCGTAGAAGTTAAGATTAAAGCAACTGGTGACACCATCGAAGTTCATGCAGACAACTTGCTTGAAACGCTTGAAATCCTCAGCAAGAAATAAAAACTTTAATCAGAAGAAAAACAAGGCAAAAATGTAACTAGTTTTTACCTTGTTTTTTCTATATAATGGGGAAAATGAGTAAATGAAGAGGTAAAGCTATGCTAAAATTTCCAAAGGATTTTGTTTGGGGTTCCTCCACTTCTGGACCACAGACAGAAGGACGAGTGCTTGGTGATGGTAAAGGAGATAATCTCTGGGATTATTGGTATCATGCAGAGCCAAACCGTTATTACAATGGAATTGGACCTGACAAAACATCTACCTTCTATGAAAACTGGAAAAAGGATATTGAGCTTTTGGTAGAAACAGGTCATACAGCCTTTCGAACTTCTATCCAGTGGTCTCGTATTTTCCCGCAAGGTCGTGGAGAAGTCAATCCTCAAGGGGTTACTTTCTACCGTCAGGTTTTTGAAGCTATTAAGGCCAAAGGGATTCGTCTCTTAGTCAATCTCTATCACTTCGACCTGCCTTTTGCCCTCCAAGAAGACGGCGATGGTTGGGAAAATAAGACGACCATCAAGGCTTATGAAGACTATGCTCGTTTCTGTTTTGAGACTTACGGTGACTTGGTAGACCAATGGATTACCTTTAATGAACCCATCGTCCCCGTAGAATTTGGTTATTTATATGATGCCCATTATCCTCACAAGGTGGATGCCAAAGCAGCGGTTAAGGTTGCCTATCATACGCAACTGGCTAGTAGTCTTGCGGTTAAGGCCTGTCATGAGATTCTGCCTGGCTCTAAGATTGGAATTGTACTTAACTTGACACCAGCCTATCCACGTAGCCAGCATCCTGCGGATGTCAAGGCTGCGCGCATTGCCGACCTCTTCCAAGCTCAATCTTTCCTAGATCCGTCTGTCTTGGGAGCTTATCCAGAAGAGTTAGTGGAAATTTTAGCTGAGCATGATTTGCTGCCAGATTCTACAGCAGAAGAGTTGGAACTGATTCGTGAACATACAGTGGACTTTCTTGGAGTCAACTACTACCAGCCTCTGCGTGTTATGGCTCCGCGTTTTGCCAAGCATCCTGACAGCCCGCTTCTGCCAGAACATTTTTACGAGCCTTATATCATGCCGGGCCGTAAAATCAATCCTCACCGTGGATGGGAAATTTATGAGCAAGGGATTTATGATATTGCCCAAAATATCAAGGAAAATTATGGTAATATTGAGTGGATGTTGACAGAGAATGGTATGGGTGTTGAAGGGGAAGATAAATTCCGAGAGAATGGCATGGTTCAGGACGACTATCGTATTGACTTTGTCAAAGGGCATCTTGCTGAACTTCATCGCGCCATTGAAGCCGGTGCTAACTGTAAAGGCTACTTGATTTGGACCTTTATCGATTGCTGGTCATGGCTCAACAGCTATAAAAATCGTTACGGTTTGGTTGAGCTTGACTTGGAAACACAGGAACGTCGTCTAAAAAAATCAGGCCATTGGTTCAAGGAACTCAGCGACCATAATGGATTTTAAGAATAAAAAGAGTGAGATGGTGTTCATCTCACTTTTTATTACAATATCATCACCAAGGTCCCAATCGTAATCAGGATACAGCCAATAATTGTTTTAAACGTCAGGACATCCTGTAGGAAGAAAAAGGCTAGAACGAGGGTAAGGACGAGACTGAATTTATCGACAGCAGATACCTCAGTCGCATTGCCCATCTGCAAGGCCTTGTAGTAGCAGAGCCAGGAGGCGCCAGTGGCTAAGCCTGATAAGATGAGAAAGAGCCAACTTTTTTTACTGATGTTGACAATTTCGGTCTGACTATTGGTCAAGAAAACCATAGCCCAGGCCATAAGAATGACGACGACTGTACGAATAGCAGTTGCTAGATTGGATGGAACTCCTTCAATCCCAATCTTGGCTAAAATTGACGTTAAGGCTGCAAAGATAGCTGATAAAAGTGCGAAGAAAAACCACATGGCCAATACCTCCTCCCCTTATTATAAGTAATTGATGCCGACTTGTCAGGTATCAAGTGAAATCTTGATAAAATACCAGATAGAAAAACTATACCAATTTTTATCCTTGACAAGTGAGAAAAACAAGTATATACTGTTTTTGCTGATTCCGTAAAGCGAGAATTAGACTATACCAATTTAAGGAGAAAGCACAGCTGGTCTGTGTCGTATATACTATGTGTGGAATTGTTGGTGTTGTTGGAAACACAAATGCAACTGATATTTTGATTCAAGGGCTTGAAAAGCTCGAATACCGTGGCTATGATTCTGCGGGGATTTTTGTCCTAGGTGGTGCTGAAAATCATCTAGTCAAGGCTGTCGGTCGTATCGCAGAATTGTCTGCCAAGACAGCTGGTGTTGAGGGAACAACAGGTATCGGACATACGCGTTGGGCGACTCACGGGAAACCAACGGAAGATAATGCTCACCCACACCGCTCTGAGACGGGACGTTTTGTCTTGGTGCACAATGGAGTGATTGAAAACTATCTCGAAATCAAGGAAGAATACCTTGCAGGTCACCACTTCAAGGGGCAAACAGATACGGAAATCGCCGTTCACTTGATTGGGAAATTTGCAGAAGAAGATGGCCTTTCAGTTCTTGAAGCCTTCAAAAAAGCTCTTCACATCATCCGTGGTTCTTATGCCTTTGCCTTGGTTGACTCTGAAAATCCAGATGTCATCTATGTCGCTAAGAACAAATCACCACTCTTGATTGGTCTTGGAGAAGGCTACAACATGGTCTGCTCAGATGCTATGGCTATGATTCGTGAGACCAACCAATACATGGAAATTCATGACCAAGAGTTGGTAATCGTCAAGGCTGATAGTGTCGAAGTTCAAGACTATGATGGCAATCGCCGTGAACGTGCTAGCTATACTGCGGAGCTCGACTTGTCAGATATCGGTAAGGGGACTTATCCTTACTACATGCTCAAGGAAATCGACGAGCAACCAACGGTGATGCGTAAACTCATCCAAGCCTACACAGATGAGGCTGGTCAAGTTGTTGTAGATCCAGCTATCATCAAGGCTGTTCAAGATGCAGACCGCATTTACATCCTTGCAGCTGGAACATCGTACCACGCAGGATTTGCTTCTAAGAAAATGTTGGAAGAATTGACGGATACACCTGTTGAACTTGGAATTTCATCTGAGTGGGGCTATGGTATGCCACTTCTCAGCAAAAAACCACTCTTTATCTTTATCAGCCAGTCTGGTGAAACAGCTGACAGCCGTCAGGTTTTGGTCAAGGCTAATGAAATGGGGATTCCAAGCTTGACAGTGACAAACGTTCCAGGTTCAACTCTTTCTCGTGAAGCCAACCACACTATGCTTCTTCACGCGGGTCCTGAAATTGCCGTGGCATCAACCAAGGCCTACACAGCACAAATCGCAGCTCTTGCCTTCTTGGCAAAAGCAGTTGGAGAAGCAAACGGCAATGCCAAAGCGCAAGCCTTTGACCTGGTTCATGAGTTGTCAATCGTGGCTCAGTCTATCGAATCAACTCTTTCAGAAAAAGAAACCATTGATGCAAAGGTTCGTGACCTTCTCGAAACCACTCGCAATGCCTTTTACATCGGACGTGGTCAAGACTACTATGTAGCCATGGAAGCCAGTCTTAAGCTAAAAGAGATTTCTTACATCCAATGTGAAGGCTTTGCGGCAGGAGAACTCAAGCACGGGACCATTGCCTTGATTGAAGAAGGAACGCCTGTCTTGGCCCTCTTGTCAGATCCAGTCCTTGCTAACCATACTCGTGGAAATATCCAAGAGGTCGCAGCCCGTGGTGCCAAGGTTCTCACTATCGCAGAGGAAAATGTTGCTAAAGACACAGACGATATCGTCCTTACGACCGTCCACCCATACCTTTCACCAATCTCAATGGTCGTGCCAACACAATTGGTCGCTTACTTTGCAACTCTACACCGTGGACTCGATGTGGACAAACCACGTAACCTTGCTAAGTCAGTAACAGTAGAATAAGCTAAGAAAGTCTAGTTCATCTAGACTTTTTTGCTCTCTCTTGGTATACTTGAGTGAGGAGTATTTTTGCTCGCCTTTAATTTTTTATAAGGAGAAGAAAATGAAGAAGAAAAAAAGTATTATTGCTATGCTGGTTGGTATCGTCTTGTCTAGTTCTTACTTGATACGTACGATCTTGATCCATCAGCAGAGACAAGCGAAAAAGCAAAACCTGGAACGGATTGCTGCAGTGCAAGAGACGGTTCAGTCTCAAGATCAAAAGAAAGCTGAAGAGCAGAAAGAACACTTTAAAAAGGCGTTTGAAGGTATGGATAAAACTTCCATTCTAATGAAAAACTATGATAGCCACACACCGATTAATGGGGACTACAGTTTTGGTACAAAGGATGGCGTGTACTACCTAGTAGAATTAAAAACAGGGAATAAAGTAGCTCTGGAAGGTGTGGACAAGGCCTTTCCTTTGTCTGTCAAAAACGAGGACACAAATAGTACGGAGCTTGCCCTGGTTGTCCGTAAAGACCAAGCCTGGTACATGATTGATACAAAGGGTGAGACGATTTACACTTTTGAACAAACAGAATTGACAGAAAACTCGAAGTTAACTTTGAAAGACAATAAACTACAGGTAGAATAAACTAAGAAAGTCTAGTTCATCTAGGCTTTTTCTAATGAGCAAATTTATTGAAAATAAAACTAATTAGTGATAAAATACCCTAAAACTAAAAGAGATAGCGAGGAAACAGGATGGTAGAATTAGGGATTTCAACATTTGGTGAAACAACAGCTCTAGAAGCGACTGGACAGATTTACAGTCATGATGAACGCATTCGTCAGTTGGTGGCAGAAATTGAGTTGGCTGATAAGGTTGGTTTGGATGTGTACGGGATTGGGGAGCATCATCGGGAAGACTTTGCGGTATCGGCGCCAGAGATTGTCCTTGCAGCTGGTGCTGTTAATACCAAGAAGATTCGTTTGACTAGTGCAGTCAGCATTCTCTCGAGTATGGATCCGGTTCGCTTGTTCCAACAGTATGCCACCATCGATGCCTTGTCAAATGGCCGTGCGGAGATTATGGCTGGGCGTGGTTCATTCACCGAGTCCTTCCCTCTGTTTGGTTATGACTTGAAAGACTACGAAGCTCTCTTTGATGAAAAATTAGACATGCTCCAGTTAGTCAATGAAAAGACCAAGATAGACTGGCAAGGTCAATTGACCCAAAGCATTGCTGGAAAAGAAGTCTATCCTCGTCCTGTTCAGGACAAATTGCCATTGTGGGTGGCGACAGGTGGTCATGTAGAGTCAACAGTGAAGATTGCTCGGGCAGGGTTGCCGATTGTCTATGCCATTATCGGTGGCAATCCGCGATATTTTAAAAAGCTGATTCAAGCTTATCGTGAGATTGGTAGGGAGGCCGGTCATGCGGATAAAGACCTAAAAGTGGGGGCTCATTCTTGGGGCTGGATTGCTGAAGATGGCGAGCAGGCTGTCAAAGATTATTTCCATCCGACCAAGCAAGTAGTGGATACTATTTCCAAAGACCGTCCGCACTGGCAGGAGTTGACCTATGAGCAATATTTGGAGCAAGTTGGTCCAAATGGAGCCATGTTTGTGGGAAATCCTGATCAGGTAGCAGAAAAATTGATTCGCATGATTGAGGATTTAGACTTGGACCGCTTCATGCTCCATCTACCGCTTGGTTCTATGCCACATGATCAAGTTTTGAGAGCTATTGAACTCTTCGGCACACAAGTGGCCCCCAAAGTACGAGCTTACTTTGCCATGAAAGAGAGGATATAAAAAAATTCAATCGGTTGAGTCGATTGGTGAGTAACACCCATGGATTCAGCAACAGGTGGAAGTGGTACAAGCGATAGAGCATACTATCTAGTGGAATATATACTAGTTTATACCAAGTACAAGATAAAATAGTAAAAAAGACGATTTCCGCTTGGAAATCGTCTTTTTTCGCTATTCTCGCAAATACGATATCTTGTGGTTGGTGTAAACTGGTATATGGCTCCCTTATTTTATTTATCAAAACCTTGTAAGTTTTTTTGGCGCTCTTCAGTTTGACCTTTGGCATCCAATTTATTACCATTGTAAACAGTGCTTTCCCATGATCCGTACATTGGGTTAGGGAAAATGATGAATTTCTCACCAAACTCTTTTTGTAATTCCTCTAATTTTTGGTCGCGCTCAGTTTCAGAGGTCTTTGAAAACTCTGCAAAGTCCACAAGATTGTCTCCTAGTAGCATGACTAAGTTGGTTTTTTCTTGGACTGCTTGTCTACGACCTTCTTTAGATTTGACGCCTTTTTCTAAGAACATGAGATGATCGCGGCTTTGTACAGGAATCCCTTCGTTTTCTAGGTTTTTGATCGTATCATCTAACTGGTCTATCGTGCGGTCAGATACATAGTAAATTTGGACACCGTTTTGGTCTGCAAATTGGAGAAAGTCTTTAGCACCTGGTACAGCCTTGGCTGCGGCTTTTTTTACCCAGACATCCCAGTTTTCTGGGGTAAATGCTGTTCCATCTTTGACATTTTGCGCTTGATAAGGGCTATTGTCTAATACGGTTTCGTCTAAGTCCAAAACGATAGAGTAGGGTTTATCTGTCTGTGTTTTTAGTAGTTCTTTCAAACGATTAGTAGCGACATTGTAACCTTGTAGATAGAGTGCCTTGGTTTCAGCTGCTTTTTGATACCAAAGAGTTGACATAGTATTTTCTCTTGAACGCAACTGATCATAGGTCATTGTAACCTGATTGTCAGATGTACTACTTTGTGTTGTCTGTGAATTTGCCGAATTTGTGCCACAGCCAGTCAGTAAAATGACGGAAGCAAGTGTAGAAGCAATTGTAATGGTAACTTTGGATATTTTCATAATCCCATCCTCCTAATAATAGTCTATTAATATTGTAGCGTTTTCATGGGATTTGTGCAAGGAAATATCGAGAGAAAAGAAATTTTTCAGTAGTAATTTGGTATTAGGATAAAATTATGTACTTAATTTGGGAATGAAGATGGATATAAAAAAATCCAATCGGCTTGATAGAAAATCTATATCAGCTTCTTTTTGAAAAATAGATGAAAATAAAGTGAATCTTTGAAAGGCTAGTAATATCAAGCTTTTCAGGGATTTTTTTCTTTATAGATATAAAAAAATCCAATCGAGTTGATAGTCAATATATATTGGGAAAAGGGGAAAAGGAGTGGTAAGATGGTTTCAATCCAAATGGAAGGAGAAAGGTATGGCAAGTAAAAGAGATCTAGTCTTTAGAGCGATCCGAGGCGATGAAGTGGAAAGAGTTCCTGTGGGATTTTGGTTTCATTTTGTAACACTCGAAGAAAAGGGGCAGGGATTAAATAATCCACGTATCTTTCAAAAAAGTGTTGATGGGCATCGCAACTATGTGGAAAGGATTCGCCCTGATTTTGTCAAAATTATGAGCGACGGTTTTTTTCTTTATCCAAGTAATGTCTATAGTCCTAAGATTGCAAGCATTCAGGAGCTGACTTCTATTGAATCGATTGGTGAGGAACACCCATGGATTCAGCAACAGGTGGAAGTGGTACAAGCGATTCGAGAGACCTTTACCGAAGAGATTGCTTCTTTCTACAATATCTTTTCGCCTATCTCCTACCTCAAGCGTTGGTTCCGTACAGAAACTTCTCGAGGAGATAGGGAAGTGGCTGACCTATTGCTTGAAAATCCTGAGCAACTCAGATCTATTCTAGATGTGATTGCAAGAGATATTGCTATCCTAACTCAGAAAATCATCCAGCAAGGTGGAGTTGATGGGATTTATCTCAGCACCCAGGAAATTCAAGATGAGCGCATCACACCAGAACTCTACCAAACCTATATCGAACCGAGCAATATAGCGATTTTGGAAGCAGCTAATCAGTTGGGTGGGACCAATATCCTCCATATCTGTGGTTTTGAAGGTGCGAGCAATGATGTGACGATATTTAAGGACTATCCAGCTCAAGTGGTCAACTGGGCGACCCACCATGAGGATGTTAGTTTGACACAGGGTCAAGAGTTATTCCGAGATAAGGCCGTTTTAGGTGGATTCGAAAATGGCAAGAAAAGCTTGCTTTATCAAGGTTCCAAGGCAGAATTGCAAGATGAAACAAGGCGGTTGTTGGCTGAAGCTGGTAGTAAAGGCGTTCTTCTGGGAGCTGACTGTACTGTTCCAGATGACTTTGACTTAGAGAGGTTGGACTGGATTCGACAGGCAGCTGTTCTCTAAAAGGAGGAGCTATGAAAAGTAAAAGATGGGGCATCTTCATTGCAGTTGTCGGTTTGCTGGCCTTGATTGCCATAAGCGTCGTAAAAAAAGGGCACTGCAAAAATGGAGAGAGATGTCATGGAGTTCAGGATTTTTCCAAGTCCAGTCTCCCCTTTCTACGCTCGAATGATATCGCAAGCAGTTTATTAGTTGAAAAAGTAAGAAATGGAGAATAAGAATGTCAGAAAAAAAAGAATGGGTTTTAAAAGCATTTAGAGGTGAAAAGGTTGAACGTGTGCCAGTTGGCTTTTGGCACCATTTCACATCCGAAGACGAATGGCTACACGGTTTCTCAAATCCAGTCATTATCGAGAAGAATATCGAGGGACATAAGCGCTTTATCCGAGAAGTTCAGCCAGACTTTATCAAGTTAATGAGTGATGGATACTTTGCTTATCCAAATCCAGTGATTGCCAAAGGCAAATCACTTCAAGAATTGGCAACCATTCAACCACTCGGACCAGAGCACGTTTGGATAAAAGAGCAGGTTGACTTGGTTAAGAAAATCAAGCAAGAGTTTACAGAAGATATCGTTGCGATTTACAATATTTTTGCTCCTGTGACCTATCTCAAGTGGCTGCTGGGGGAAGTGTCTGGTGGCGATGACCTCATTGCAGATTTTCTGGTGGAAGATCCTGAAGCTTTGAAGAAGGTATTGGATGTGATTGCAGAGGATATTGCGAGTCTCAGCCGAGCTGTCATCGAAGAGGCTGGTGCTGATGGAATATACCTCAGCGTGCAAAGCATCCAAGATCAACGAGTGTCGGCAGTAGATTATCAAGCCGTCATTGCCCCTAGCGAGATAACGGTTCTGGAAGCAGCTAGTGCTGTTGGTGGCGTCACGGTTCTTCATATCTGTGGCTACGAGGGGGCGCGAAATGATATTCACCTTTTTGCAGACTATCCAGCCCAAGTCTTTAACTGGGCTGTAGGACCAGAGGGAATCACTCTCAAGGAAGGTCGTGAGATTTTCAAGGGACGTACGGTTCTTGGAGGATTCGAAAATGGTAAGACAGGCTTACTGTATACTGGTAGCAAGGATGCCATTCAGGCTGAGGCAAAGAAACTAGTTGCAGAAGCTGGGGAACAGGGCTTGGTACTTGGGGCAGATTGTACCATTCCAAGTGATATCGCAGTTGAACGTATCCAGTGGGTGAGAGAAGCGCTTGAAAACTAAAGGAGAAAAAGATGAGTAAAAAAGCATGGATTATCGGTGGTGTAGCAGTGGTTGCAGTAATTGGGGCAACGATTATCGGGAGAAGTTTAGCTGGTGCTCCAACCAAGGATGGAGAAACGGCTTCGTCTGCTGAAGTCATAACCTTGAAGGTTGCCCATACACAAAACTATGTGCCTTATGACTTTGTCAATGAAAAAGGGGAATCAGATGGTTATGAGGTAGCTGTTTTGAAGGCTGTTGATGAGAAGTTGGCAAACTATCAATTTGAATATACGGGCACCAGTGATGACGACCTCTTGATTGGTCTGGAATCAGGCAAGTATGACATCGGAACCAAGGGAGCTTGGTACACAGATGAACGAGCTAAAAAGTTTGTCATTCCATCTGAACCAGTCGGAGCGAGCATCATCGGATTTACTGTCAGAAAAGAAGATGAACAGAAATACAAAACCATTGATGACTTTGCTAAGAATAAAGGGAAATTGGTTCCCATCTCTCCACAGAATGCTCAATGGAATGTTATCACCAGCTACAATGAAAAACATCAGGATGCACCGATTGAGCTAACAGCAGCTGAATCCTTTAAAGTGGCAGATGCCTATGCCTGGGTCTTAGAAGGACGTTATGACGCCTTCTTTGATATCAAACTGTCCTTTGAAAAAGCAGTTACCGCAGAAGATGGCCCTTACCACCAATATGCGGATAAACTCAGCTGGTTCCCATACAAGGGCATTCCAACTTATCCCTTGATTCACCGTGATGAAAAGGGTGAGAAATTCGCTAAAGAATACGAAAAAGCAATCAAAGAGTTGAAAGAAGATGGCACGCTTGCTAAGCTATCTCAGCAATACTTTAAAGAAGATGTCTTTAGTTATGTAGACAAAGACTAGGCCAGAAATTCCAAGACTAGAAAGGGTTTTGCATGGTTTCTTATGATTTTTCCAAGGTCTTTCAGTTTTTACCGACCTTATGGCAGGCACTTCCTATGACCTTGTCCATTCTCTTTTTTACCACTCTTCTTGGTTCCCTTTTTGGAGGTCTCTTGGCCTGGGCGCAAGTAGGAGAAGACAAGAGTTTTGCAGCGATTTCCAAAGGCTATATCTTTACCCTTCGTTGTACACCGCCGATTGTCTTGCTTTTTCTAGTCTTTTATGGCTTGCCAGAATTTCTGAAATGGTGGCTTGGTTTGGATATCAACAACTGGTCTAAAACTATTTTTGTTCTCTTGACGATGATTCTCTTGTTTGCGGCTATTGTTGCCGAGGTTTTCAAGGCGGCCTATCAAGCTATTCCAAAGGGGCAGACAGAGGCCGGGCTTAGTATTGGTTTGACTCCAAGTCAGACTTTTTGGAGAATCATTTTTCCCCAAGCTTTTCAAGTTGCTCTTCCCAATATAACAACCGCTATTCTCAATCTCATGCGGGATGCTGCCTTGGCTTATACGATTGGTTTTGTTGATGTCATGGGGGCAGGCAATCTCTTGATCAGTCGCAATTTAGGGAACTACTCGCTGGAAACCTATACTGCAGTTGCGCTTCTTTACTGGGGGATTGCCTTGGTTATTTCTAGCTTGAGTCGTTTGCTTGAGAAGTCTTTGGAAACAAAAGGGAGGTAAGAAATGGATATAGACTATATTGTAAAGACCTTTCTGGAGACCTTGAAAGGTGTGCCAATCACCTTGATTATCATGATTGTGGCTATGGTCTTAAGCTTTTTACCGGCTCTATTTTTGGCCTTGGGGCAGATTTATAAGGTTCGAGGTGTGAGGAGTTTTTCTCTGGTCTATCTGGCTTTTATCCGAGCGACTCCACCGATTTTATTGATTCTCTTCTTTTATAGTTTGTTTCCAAGTTTGCTGAATCAATTTCTCAAAAGCATAGGAAGTGACTTTGATATTTTCAAGCTTGATCCTCTCTACTATGCCTTTATCATTTATAGTTTGATGACAGTCGGGAGTTTATCGGAGATTTTGCGTTCAGCGATCTTGACGGTGGACAAGGGACAACTAGAGGCGGCGCATGCGATTGGGCTGACTACGACCCAGGCCTATCTAAGGATTGTTTTTCCTCAAGCCTTGCGCTCAGCCTTGCCTAACTTGGCCAATCTGGTGATCAATATCGTCAAAGGGACCTCCCTAGTCTTTGTTATGACCATCAAGGATATCACCGCTATTGCTCGTGTAGAAGCGTCCTTCGGTTACCAGTATTTTGAGTCTTATTTTGTAATATTTTTGCAGTATATTTTGATCTGTGTTTTGATTCAGTGGGGCTTTTCTGTATTAGAAAAATGCTATGTAAAAAAAGAAAAGAGAGCGAAAGCATCTAGCGCGCGTTTTGTATAGGAGGACAGGATGTTACAAGTAGAACATATCGCAAAAACATTTGGTGAGAGACAGGTCCTGGAGGATGTCAATCTCCAGGTCAACCAAGGGGATGTCGTCGTTATCTTAGGACCATCAGGTTCGGGGAAAACGACCTTTCTCCGTTGTCTCAACCACTTAGAAAAAGCTGACAGTGGCCGTTTGACCTTGGCAGGAAAAACTTATGACTTAGCCAAATTAAGCAAGAAAGACATTCTAGAAATTCGCCAAAAAACAGCCTTTGTTTTCCAACACTACAATCTCTTTGCAAACAAAACTGCTCTGGAAAATATTCTAGAAGGCCTAATCGTAGCTCGTAAAGTACCCAAGGAAGAAGCGCTCAAACGTGCAGAATCTGCCTTGGAAAAAGTTGGTTTACTTGCTTATAAGGACTACTACCCTTCACAACTATCTGGAGGGCAACAACAACGAATAGGAATTGCGCGTGCCATTGCCGTTAAGCCCGAGGTCATTTTGCTAGATGAACCAACATCGGCACTAGACCCTGAGTTGGTTGGAGATGTTTTGGATGTTCTGAAACAGTTGGCGGGAGAAGGTGTGACCATGGTGGTCGTCACGCATGAGATGGGATTTGCTAGAGATGTCGCAAACCACGTTATTTTCATGGATGGAGGCCGTATCGTAGAGGAGAACAATCCCCACGATTTCTTTAGTCGTCCACAAGAAGAACGAACCAAGCAGTTTCTGGCTCGTATCTTATCAGATGCAACCTATAGTGTAGAATATATGATTTGATAGATAAGTGTATCATAAAAACAACACCCCATGGCTAGAAGAGTCTTCTAATCATGGGGTGTTTTTCTATAGGAGGGCTAGTTTATACTCTTCGAAAATCTTTTTAAACTACGTCAGCTTCACCTTGTCGTACTCGAGTAAAGCCTGCGGCTAGCTTCCTAGTTTACTCTTTGATTTTCATTGAGCATTATTTCTTTTTCTTGTTTTTTATCAACCATCCAAGTCCGAGAAGGGCAAGGATGCTGAATCCAGCAAGGGCAAGGAGGGATTTGCTCTCAGTTCCTGTGTTTGGAAGGAGGTTCTGAGAGTGAGCCTCTGCAGCAGTTTCTTGAGTTTCAGGATTAGCTGCTAGGCTTTGAGTTCGGCCTTGTTCTGGTTCAACTTCCAAGCTAGAAAGATCAAATTCTGGTTTTTCTTCCACAGCTGGGGCGACAATAGCACCACCTTGAGACAAGCGGAGAACAACGGCAGTGAGAGCGTTCAATTTCAAGCCTTTTTCAGTCCATTCGAGACCTTGAGGGTTGGAAATTCCTACTGGTCCGGCTTGATTTTCATCTGCTAGGACTTCAGCTTTTCTCAAGTGAGCAAATGCAGTTCCTAGAGTAAATTCACGAGCCTTATCATCCGCATTGACAAAGACAGCGTAGACATCACCGTTTGGAGCAGTGATTTGGTAGCCGATGGTCACATCTTCTTTTTCAACGCCATTTTGTCCTGGAACAGTAATGAGGTGGACGCGCTCTTTGATGTCTTGCAGACTCTTGAGTCGGAAGGCATCTGTCGATTGACGAAGGGCGATCAATCCTTTCATGTAGTTACGGCTCTTGACATTTTCAGGGAAGGCTTTACCATCTGTTGCCTTGGTCCAATCAAACTTGTTGACAGCATCACTAGAGTCGTAAGAGTCATGGATAAAGTAAGGATAGACAAATGGCTTGCCGTCCTTGTCGCGCAACAAGTGAGACTTGTTTGGAACCTTATCTTCAGGAACAGGAGTCTTATAGGCTGGATCAAGGAATTGTTTGGTACGTCCGTATTCCTGCCCAGAGTGGATAAACGGAGTTCCTTGAGCAGTCAAGACCATGAGGTTTCCAAGTCGCAAACGACGATGGATCTCAGCGTAGTTTTCAGCCTTGCTTGGGTCTTTTTTGATAGACTGGGCAATGATGTCAAAGAGGGTCAAGTTATCATGGGCTGCGATATACTGGATAACATCTCCAGGATTGTCAGCCTCAAAGTTAGTTGGTTGAGCAATCAGATTTTTAAAGATGGTATTGATATCGCGTTTGCCACCTGTGATAAAGGCAGGTTGACCTTCGTTTGGATAGCCAGACTTGAGGTTGTTACGGATGTCGTCTGAAAAGACAGCGACAGTATCTGTTTTCTTCATCCAATCTTGGTCAGCAGGTTGTACAGGCGTATTTTCATCACCAGTATAGGTTCTCCAGCCTTCACCTAGCATGATAAGATTTGGATTGAGGGCGCGTGCAGCTTTGTACGCTTCTTCGATAGAAGCCGCATCGTGGTCACCCATCATATCAAAGCGGAAACCATCTACTTTGTAGGTTTCAACCAGATACTTGATGGAGTCTACCAAGACACGTTTAGACATGTAGTGGGTAGTTCCCAAACGGCCGCCTCCAAAGCTAGTACGAGGAGTTCCGTCCGCATCCATAAAGTGATAGTAGTTTGGCTCAATATCCTCAAAAATATCAACGTTGGCAGTATGGTTGTAGACCACATCCAAGATAGCCCCCATGCCACGTTTGTGGATTTCGTTGATGAGGTTTTTGAATTCTACGATACGTTTTTCTGGATCCTTAGGATCGCTTGAGTACATACCAGTCAAGGAGAAGTAGTTTTGAGGGTCATATCCCCAGTTATAGTTGCTGTTGCTTGAAGCGTAGGCAGACAAACGTTCTTGGTTCTTCAATTCATTGACAAAGTAGTAAGACAAGACTGGAAGGAGCTGGATGTGGGTCACACCCAAGTCTTTGAGATAGTCCAGTTTTTCAATAAAGGCTTCAAAGGTACCAAATGGCTTGGTCAAATCTTTTGCGATGGCAGGATCCGAAGTGAAGTCACGTACATGCGCTTCATAGATAACGGCATCTTCACGTGATTTGAAGTTACGAATCTTTCCATAGGTCAAGTCTTGCGGACCTAACTTCGCTGGATCGACAAAGGCAGCTTTAGCGACCTTATGAGCGGCATCTGTTTTTGCTAGGTCACTGTTCCAAGCCGCTAATGATTTGGCATAAGGGTCAAGAACGAGGACAGTTTTACCTTGGCGCTCGATTTGGTAGTGGTAGTAGTAGCCAGTGTAGTTGCTGATACCGAGACCAGAGTTTGCATCCAGAGTTTGTTTCCAGGTTCCTTTTTCTCCTTTTTCGAGGGCGACAGTTCCGACTACTTTTTCAGGGTCTTTCTTGTCGTAGACGACAACGGAAACTTTATCGGCACTCGGAGACCAGAGGGTGAGATCAACACGCTTGCCATCTTCTTTTAGAGTTGCGCCGAGTGGACCATCGTAACTGTAGGATTCATCCTTGAGGCGCCAGCTTGAACGTGTGGTAAAGCGGTCTGAATTGTAGCTGACAGTGTAAGGGTGTTGAGTGTCAGAGAAGTCGCCGATGTAGGTCACTTTTTTACCTGCCTCATCCACTTCCACGTCTGTGATAGCTACTTTATTCCCTTGGTAATCAGTGATGCTGGAGTGTTTGAGGATATCATCTTTCTTAGCTCCAACGAGGGTAGAAAAACTGCTTTCGATACGAGATTTAGCCACGTGTTGGGCACCAGTCATACGGATATCGTGAACGTAGTAGGGGTTGGTGTAGATGGTTTCGTCATCATCTTTGAGGAAAATCTGACTGTGATTTTTTAGATCAGTGAATTTATAATCTTCTTTTCTGATTTTCACATCATCGCCTTTCTTGCTTTCGTCTAGTAATAAAAATCCAAATTCTCTTGCAGCTTCATTGAGTGGGATATCAATGTAACGGCCATATTTTCCAGTTGCAGTAAAGTCTGTCCCGTCAGGCCATTCTCCGCTACTAGGATTCTTGACATCACCCCAATACCAGAGTGATTTCTTGTCATAGTTTCCGTCGGTACGGTAGTAGTTGACACGGACAGTTCCCGCTGGCTGAGGACGGTAGTTGTATACCTTATAGTTTTCATCTAGCCAAGCTTCATTCATTTTTGGAGAGAGGCGCTCTACTGAACGGTCTCCAGTAAGGTTATCCCCTTTGGTGTTGTTGATGAGGAAGCTGATCTTCTTGGCTTGATCATTCTTGAGTTTGACGTCTAGGTAATAGCCATAGTCATCTTTCTTGGCATCCCTGAAGGACTTGGCTCCATTGGGCCAGTTTTCAGAAGGTTTTTCAACATCGTCCCAAGTCCAAAGGCCTTGAGAATCCTTATTTTCTTCAGGAAGTTTTTTCACATGGATGCGGAAGTGGTTGTCTTCGATAGGTTCTTCAGAAGATGTATCAGCTTGTGGTTTTTGATCTGAAGTTGGTGCCGAAGTGCTGGCATCTACTTTCTCTTCCTTGCTGTTGGCCTGGCTTGTGCTAGCATCTTCTGTTTTAGGTGTTTCTGGTGCTGTAGTAGCTTCCACAGCTGGAGCTTCTTTTTTAGAATCAAGGGAAGCGTTTGCATTCTTTTGTTCAGAAATAGGCGTTTCCTTTTGAGTTTGACTCGTTTCAGTCTCAGTAGGGGACTTGGTCACAGCGCTGGTATTTTCCTGAGTTTGCGGAAGGTTTTCATTGGCCGAAATAGTTGGCATTGCAGCAGAAAGCAGGATAATGCTGGCACCAATAAGGACAGAACCAGTTCCGTTCTTCAAGGAACGGATACCGTAAATCATTTTTTTCTCAGTTTGAGATGGGATCTTTTTCATCACAATTCTCCTTGTGTAGTTGTTCCCTAACAGTATAGCACGAGGTAAACATTAGTGCAAGCGTTTTCCTAATTTTTGAGAGAAAATATATTGCTTCATTCTCTTGAAATTTTAAAATAATATATAGGAAAAGATTGTTTAAAAAATAGTAAAAAAACCTTGAAAAATCTAGCTAAATAAGGTATAATATGAGTAATCATTTGTCGTAGGTTTTGTCTGAAATATTGTCCAGACAAGGCTCACAGCAGTTAAATCTTCTGAAAAAGTCAGATTTAGCTGCTCTTTTTGTGCTTTTTTTCAAGGTTTTTGAGTGCTTGTAACAAAGATTTAAAGATTCTGAAAATTAATCAAAAGGACACGGTGATAGGGGTTTTAAAAACCATATGACGATTAGAAAAGCCTGATTGACAAGGCTTGGAATTTATTTACAAAGGAGAATCATCTTGGCAGGACATGACGTTCAATACGGGAAACATCGTACCCGTCGTAGTTTTTCAAGAATCAAAGAAGTTCTTGACTTACCAAATTTGATTGAAATTCAAACGGATTCATTCAAAGATTTCCTAGATCACGGTCTGAAGGAAGTATTTGAAGATGTATTGCCAATTTCAAACTTCACAGACACAATGGAGTTGGAATTTGTTGGCTATGAAATCAAGGAACCAAAATACACGCTAGAAGAAGCTCGTATCCACGATGCTAGCTACTCAGCACCAATTTTTGTAACCTTCCGCTTGATTAATAAAGAAACAGGCGAAATCAAGACCCAAGAAGTCTTCTTTGGTGATTTCCCAATCATGACCGAAATGGGTACTTTCATCATCAATGGTGGTGAACGTATTATCGTTTCTCAGTTGGTCCGCTCACCAGGTGTTTACTTTAACGACAAAGTAGACAAGAACGGTAAAGTGGGATACGGCTCAACTGTTATCCCTAACCGTGGAGCTTGGTTGGAACTGGAAAGCGACTCAAAAGACATTGCCTACACTCGTATCGACCGTACTCGTAAGATTCCATTTACGACCTTGGTTCGTGCGCTTGGTTTCTCAGGTGATGATGAAATCTTTGATATCTTTGGTGATAGCGAATTGGTTCGCAACACCGTTGAAAAAGATATCCACAAGAATCCAATGGACTCTCGTACAGACGAAGCCTTGAAAGAAATCTACGAACGCCTTCGTCCAGGTGAGCCTAAGACTGCTGAAAGCTCACGTAGCTTGCTTGTGGCACGTTTCTTCGACCCACGTCGCTATGACTTAGCAGCCGTTGGTCGTTACAAGATCAATAAAAAACTCAACGTTAAAACACGCTTGCTCAACCAAACCATTGCGGAGCCATTGGTAGACCCTGAAACTGGTGAAATCTTGGTAGAAGCTGGTACCGTTATGACTCGTAGCGTGATTGAAAGTATCGAGAGTCACTTGGATGGCGACTTGAACAAGATTGTTTATATTCCAAACGATGCAGCTGTTCTGACAGAACCAGTTGTGCTTCAAAAATTCAAGGTTGTTGCCCCAACGGATCCAGACCGTGTTGTAACCATCATCGGAAATGCCAATCCAGACGACAAGGTTCGTGTTGTAACTCCTGCAGATATCCTTGCAGAGATGAGCTACTTCCTCAACTTGGCTGAAGGTATTGGACGTGTGGATGATATCGACCACCTTGGGAACCGTCGTATCCGTGCAGTTGGTGAATTGCTTGCCAACCAAGTACGTCTTGGACTTTCTCGTATGGAACGTAATGTCCGTGAACGCATGTCTGTTCAGGACAATGAAGTCTTAACACCTCAACAAATCATCAACATCCGTCCTGTAACAGCTGCGGTTAAAGAATTCTTTGGTTCATCACAGTTGTCACAGTTCATGGACCAACACAACCCGCTTTCTGAGTTGTCTCACAAACGCCGTTTGTCAGCCTTAGGACCTGGTGGTTTGACACGTGACCGTGCTGGATATGAAGTACGTGACGTGCATTACACTCACTATGGTCGTATGTGTCCAATCGAGACACCTGAAGGACCTAACATCGGTTTGATTAATAACTTGTCATCTTACGGGCACTTGAACAAGTATGGATTTGTTCAAACACCATACCGTAAGGTTGACCGTGAAACAGGTGTTGTTACCAATGAAATCGTTTGGTTGACAGCCGATGAAGAAGATGAATTTACTGTAGCGCAAGCTAACTCTCGTCTCAACGAAGATGGTACTTTTGCTGAGAAAGTTGTCATGGGACGTCACCAAGGGGTCAACCAAGAGTATCCAGCAGAAGTGGTTGACTACATGGACGTGTCACCAAAACAGGTAGTTGCCGTTGCGACTGCATGTATTCCTTTCTTGGAAAACGATGACTCCAACCGTGCCCTCATGGGTGCCAACATGCAACGTCAGGCTGTGCCTTTGATTGATCCAAAAGCACCTTACGTTGGTACAGGTATGGAGTATCAAGCAGCTCATGATTCTGGAGCGGCTGTTATTGCCCAGTATGATGGTAAAGTTACATACGCAGATGCTGACAAGGTAGAAGTACGCCGCGAAGATGGTTCATTGGATGTCTACCACATTCAAAAATTCCGTCGTTCAAACTCAGGTACTGCTTACAACCAACGTACACTTGTTAAAGTTGGCGATGTCGTTGAAAAAGGCGACTTTATCGCTGACGGACCTTCTATGGAAAAAGGGGAAATGGCGCTTGGACAAAACCCAATCGTTGCCTACATGACATGGGAAGGTTACAACTTCGAGGATGCCGTTATCATGAGCGAACGCTTGGTCAAAGACGATGTCTACACATCTGTCCACCTCGAAGAATATGAATCAGAAACGCGCGATACAAAGCTTGGGCCTGAAGAAATTACTCGTGAAATTCCAAACGTTGGTGAAGATGCCCTTAAAGACCTTGACGAAATGGGGATTATCCGTATCGGTGCTGAGGTTAAAGAAGGCGATATTCTTGTAGGTAAAGTCACACCTAAGGGAGAGAAAGACCTTTCAGCTGAAGAACGTCTCTTGCACGCTATCTTCGGAGACAAGTCTCGTGAAGTGCGTGATACTTCTCTTCGAGTACCTCACGGTGCCGATGGTGTCGTTCGTGATGTTAAGATCTTTACACGTGCAAATGGAGATGAGTTGCAATCAGGTGTTAACATGCTGGTTCGCGTCTACATCGCTCAAAAACGTAAGATCAAGGTCGGAGATAAGATGGCCGGACGTCACGGAAACAAAGGGGTTGTCTCTCGTATCGTTCCTGTAGAAGACATGCCTTACCTTCCAGACGGAACTCCAGTCGATATCATGTTGAACCCACTTGGGGTACCATCACGTATGAATATCGGTCAGGTTATGGAACTTCACCTTGGTATGGCGGCTCGTACTCTTGGCATCCACATCGCAACACCAGTCTTTGACGGAGCAAGTTCTGAAGACCTTTGGGACACTGTTAAAGAAGCAGGTATGGATAGCGATGCCAAAACAATCCTTTACGATGGACGTACAGGTGAGCCGTTTGACAACCGTGTATCAGTTGGTGTCATGTACATGATCAAACTCCACCACATGGTTGATGATAAATTGCACGCGCGTTCAGTCGGACCATACTCAACCGTTACCCAACAACCACTCGGAGGTAAAGCTCAGTTTGGTGGACAACGTTTCGGTGAGATGGAAGTTTGGGCTCTTGAAGCCTACGGTGCGTCAAATGTCCTTCAAGAAATCTTGACTTACAAGTCTGACGATATCAACGGACGTTTGAAAGCTTATGAAGCTATTACAAAAGGAAAACCAATTCCAAAACCAGGTGTTCCAGAATCCTTCCGAGTTCTTGTCAAAGAATTGCAATCTCTTGGTCTTGACATGCGTGTCCTTGACGAAGATGACCAAGAAGTGGAACTTCGTGACCTAGATGAAGGAATGGACGAAGATGTCATCCACGTAGATGACCTTGAAAAAGCCCGCGAAAAAGCAGCCCAAGAGGCTAAAGCAGCCTTTGAAGCTGAAGAAGCAGAGAAAGCAACAAAAGCGGAAGCAACAGAAGAAGCTGCTGAACAAGAATAAGCAGTTCGCTTAGAATAGAAAGGGAAGAAATAGTGGTTGATGTAAATCGTTTTAAAAGTATGCAAATCACCCTAGCTTCTCCAAGCAAAGTCCGTTCATGGTCTTATGGAGAAGTCAAAAAACCTGAAACAATCAATTACCGTACCTTGAAACCAGAACGTGAAGGACTCTTTGACGAAGTCATCTTTGGTCCTACAAAAGACTGGGAATGTGCTTGTGGCAAGTACAAACGCATTCGTTACAGAGGGATTGTTTGTGACCGCTGTGGGGTTGAAGTGACGCGTACAAAAGTTCGTCGTGAGCGTATGGGGCACATCGAGTTGAAAGCTCCTGTATCTCACATCTGGTATTTCAAGGGGATTCCAAGCCGTATGGGCTTGACCCTTGATATGAGCCCTCGTGCCCTCGAGGAAGTTATCTACTTTGCGGCTTATGTGGTGATTGATCCTAAGGATACACCACTTGAGCACAAGTCTATCATGACAGAGCGCGAATACCGTGAGCGCTTGCGTGAGTATGGTTATGGATCATTCGTTGCCAAGATGGGTGCCGAAGCCATCCAAGACCTCTTGAAACAAGTAGATCTTGAAAAAGAAATTACTGAACTCAAAGAAGAGTTGAAAACAGCTACTGGACAAAAACGTGTCAAAGCTATCCGTCGTTTGGATGTTTTGGATGCCTTTTACAAGTCTGGAAATAAACCTGAATGGATGATTCTCAACATCCTTCCAGTTATTCCACCAGATCTTCGTCCAATGTTGCAGTTGGATGGTGGCCGTTTTGCCTCATCTGACTTGAATGACCTTTACCGCCGTGTTATCAACCGTAACAACCGTTTGGCTCGTTTGCTTGAGTTGAATGCACCAGGTATCATCGTTCAAAATGAGAAGCGTATGCTTCAAGAAGCGGTTGACGCTTTGATTGATAATGGCCGTCGTGGTCGTCCGATTACAGGACCAGGTAGCCGTCCACTCAAATCATTGAGCCACATGCTCAAAGGGAAACAAGGACGCTTCCGTCAAAACTTGCTCGGTAAACGTGTTGACTTCTCAGGACGTTCCGTTATCGCCGTTGGTCCAACTCTTAAGATGTACCAATGTGGTGTGCCGCGTGAAATGGCGATCGAGCTCTTTAAACCATTCGTTATGCGTGAAATTGTCGCTCGTGACATCGTGCAAAACGTGAAAGCAGCTAAACGCTTGGTAGAACGTGGAGACGAACGTATCTGGGATATTCTTGAAGAAGTAATCAAAGAACACCCAGTACTTTTGAACCGCGCACCGACCCTTCACCGTTTGGGTATCCAAGCCTTCGAGCCAGTCTTGATTGATGGTAAGGCCCTTCGCTTGCACCCGCTTGTCTGTGAAGCCTACAATGCCGACTTTGACGGTGACCAAATGGCCATCCACGTACCTCTTTCAGAAGAAGCCCAAGCAGAAGCTCGTATCTTGATGCTTGCTGCTGAGCATATCTTGAACCCGAAAGATGGTAAACCAGTTGTTACTCCATCTCAGGACATGGTTTTGGGTAACTACTACTTGACCATGGAAGAAGCTGGTCGTGAAGGTGAAGGAATGGTCTTCAAAGACCGTGACGAAGCTGTTATGGCTTACCGTAATGGTTATGTTCACCTCCACTCACGTGTTGGTATTGCAACAGACAGCCTCAACAAACCATGGACAGAAGAGCAAAAACACAAGGTCTTGTTGACAACAGTTGGTAAAATCCTCTTCAACGACATCATGCCAGAGGGTCTGCCTTACTTGCAAGAACCAACAAATGCCAACTTAACAGAAGGTGTTCCAGCTAAATACTTCTTGCCACTAGGTGGAGATATCAAGGAAGCAATCAGCAATCTTGAACTCAACCCTCCATTCAAGAAGAAAAATCTTGGGAATATCATCGCTGAAATCTTCAAACGTTTCCGTACGACAGAAACTTCTGCCCTACTTGACCGCATGAAGAACCTCGGTTACCACCACTCAACTCTTGCAGGTTTGACAGTGGGTATTGCCGATATCCCAGTTGTTGAAGACAAGGCTGAAATCATCGAAGAATCACACAAACGTGTAGAACAAATCACCAAACAATTCCGTCGTGGTATGATCACAGACGACGAGCGCTACAACGCTGTTACAGCTGAATGGCGTGCAGCCCGTGAAAAATTGGAGAAACGTTTGGTTGCCAACCAAGATCCTAAGAACCCAATCGTTATGATGATGGACTCTGGAGCCCGTGGTAACATCTCAAACTTCTCACAGCTTGCCGGTATGCGTGGTCTGATGGCCGCTCCGAACGGACGTATCATGGAATTGCCAATCCTTTCAAACTTCCGCGAAGGTTTGTCAGTACTCGAAATGTTCTTCTCAACTCACGGTGCCCGTAAAGGTATGACCGATACGGCCCTTAAGACAGCCGACTCAGGTTACTTGACTCGTCGTTTGGTTGACGTTGCCCAAGACGTGATCATTCGTGAGGACGACTGTGGAACAGACCGTGGTCTCTTGATCCGTTCTATCGCAGAAGGAAAAGAGATGATCGAGTCTCTCGAAGAGCGTCTCAATGGTCGTTATACTAAGAAAACTGTTAAACACCCAGAAACTGGCGCAGTGATCATCGGTCCAAATGAGTTGATTACAGAAGACAAGGCGCGTGAAATTGTCAATGCTGGTGTGGAAGAAGTCACTATCCGTTCCGTATTTACATGTAACACTCGTCATGGTGTCTGCCGTCACTGTTACGGTATCAACTTGGCGACTGGTGATGCGGTTGAAGTTGGTGAAGCAGTTGGTACAATCGCTGCCCAATCTATCGGGGAACCTGGTACACAGCTTACCATGCGTACCTTCCACACGGGTGGGGTTGCCTCAAATACCGATATCACTCAGGGTCTTCCTCGTGTCCAAGAAATCTTTGAAGCCCGCAATCCGAAAGGGGAAGCGGTTATCACAGAAGTCAAGGGTGAGGTTACAGCCATCGAAGAAGACGCATCAACTCGTACTAAGAAAGTCTTTGTTAAGGGTGAAACTGGCGAAGGTGAATACGTGGTACCATTTACAGCACGTATGCGTGTCGAAGTTGGAGACCAAGTATCTCGTGGTGCAGCATTGACAGAAGGTTCTATCCAACCGAAACGCCTCCTTGCTGTTCGTGATGTCTTGTCAGTTGAAACCTACCTTCTCGGTGAAGTGCAAAAAGTTTACCGTAGCCAAGGGGTAGAAATCGGTGACAAACACATCGAGGTAATGGTTCGTCAAATGATCCGTAAAGTTCGTGTCATGGATCCAGGTGACACAGAGCTCCTCATGGGTACCCTCATGGATATCAATGACTTTACAGATGCTAACAAGGATGCTCTTATCGCAGGTGGAGTTCCAGCGACAGGTCGTCCAGTCCTTATGGGAATTACCAAAGCCTCGCTTGAAACCAACAGTTTCTTGTCAGCGGCTTCCTTCCAGGAAACAACTCGTGTCCTTACTGATGCGGCCATCCGTGGTAAGAAAGATCATCTCCTTGGACTCAAGGAAAATGTTATCATCGGTAAGATCATCCCAGCTGGTACTGGTATGGCTCGCTACCGTAACCTTGAACCACAAGCTATCAATGAAGCAGAATATCTGGCTCCAGAACAAGAAGAGGCAGAACTTGCTCCTGTAGAGGAAGTTGTGGAAATCCAAGTTGAAGAAACAGTAGAATAAAAGCAAACAAGAGAACCTTTGGGTTCTCTTTGTTTTATTTCAGAAAAATTTTCCTACTTTTTCATAAAGTATGGTAGAATAGAAGAACTAAAATGCCAAGGAGGTGTCCGTATGGAACAAACATTCTTTATCATTAAGCCAGATGGTGTGAAAAGAGGGCTGGTGGGCGAAATTCTGCAAAGAATGGAGCAACGAGGTTTCAAACTCGAAAAATTAGAGTTACGTTCAGCAGTTTCAGAAGCTTTGATTGACCAACACTATCAAGACTTGGTTGAAAAAAGTTTTTATCCTCCTATCCGTCAGTTTATGACTTCAGGACCAGTAGTAGTGGGCATTCTATCAGGTCCGAAAGTGATTGAAACTTGGCGGACCATGATGGGGGCTACTCGTCCAGAAGAAGCTCTGCCAGGAACTATCCGAGGAGATTTTGCCAAGGCTGCAGGAGACAATCAAGCCATTCAAAATGTAGTTCACGGCTCCGATTCGGAAGCTTCTGCAAAACGTGAAATTGCTCTCTGGTTTAAGGATTAGACTGGTAAAAAAACAGTTCTGTGTACAACAGAACTGTTTTTTGGTCAGTTGAGCACAAAAAATGGACACTTGAGGCGGAAACAATCATTTCAAACTCCTCACAAGGTATAATCCCATATAGGGAGGGAGAAGAAATGGTAAAATCAATTCGCCTATTGTTGTTGATTGCAGTCATCCAGATTAGTTTTAGTAGTTGCCTATTATGGAAAGAATCCTTTTTATCTTTAAAACAGACCAATGCTTATTTTTTGATTTTGATAGTAGGAATTTCTGTTTTGTGCGCTGGGATAAATTATTTCCATACAGCAGACCAGTCTAGACATAGTATTTTACATGTTCAAAAGAAAGTGAGTCTTGTTTATTGCCTCCTTTTAGTAGTCAATCTTTTGGCAACCTGTCTGGTTCTCTCAGAAAGTATCCAAACCACTAGCAAATTGCAGCAGGAATTGGTTGACCTCTTTTTACCCTCCTTCTTTTTCTTGCTAGGAGTAGATCTATTGATTTTCTTACCTTTTGATAAAATTTTTCGCGATATAGAAAATCACCTAAATAAAAAGAAAACAGTCGTCATTTCCGTTCTAGCTACGATGGTTTTCTTGAGGAATCCCTTAGTGATTTTCTCGATTCTCCTTTATATCAGTGTTGGTTTTCTATGCGCACGTTTTCTTTTTCCAAAATGTATCCAAAGGGAGATCTCCTTTTACGGACACCTGATTCGGGATATCCTGTTTGTTTTTTCAATAGTTGTATTCTTTTAAGTAGAGGAGAATTTTTCAAAATTATTATAGTAAGTTTGTAAAGAAAATTCACATAAAAGGAAACTTTTTGGTATAATAGTAGCATGCACACAAAAAATGAAGAAGAGCTTCTAGCTCTCGGAGAAAGATTAGGTCGTATCCTGCAAAAAGACGATGTTCTGATCTTGACGGGCGAGTTGGGCGCGGGTAAAACAACCTTTACAAAAGGCCTTGCCAAGGGTTTGGATATCCGTCAGATGATTAAAAGTCCAACCTATACCATTGTAAGAGAGTATGAAGGACGCTTGCCACTTTATCACCTTGATGTTTACCGTATCGAAGGGGACGCTGATTCTATTGACTTGGATGAGTTTCTCTTTGGTGGCGGCGTGACTGTTATCGAGTGGGGGCATCTTTTGGGTGAGGATTTACCAGATTCCTACTTGGAGTTGGAAATTTTGAAAGAAGCCGATGGTCGTTGCCTTCAATTTATAGCTCATGGCTCTCGAGCTGAACACCTCATCAAGGAGCTTCAGGATGGAGTATGAATTGTGTATTCGTGAGGCAGAGATTTCAGATGCCGCAGCTTTGGTTGCATTTTTAAATCAAGTCGGTCGAGAGACAGATTTTACCAGCTTGGATGAACATGGCATAGGGATGACTGCGTCTGAAATGGCTCTTTTCATCGAAAAACAAGCTGCTTCAGAAAATCAAATCACTCTCCTCGCCTTGCTGAATGATGAGCTTGCAGGTGTTTTGAATATCACTGCTGATCAGCATGTAAGGGTTCGGCATATTGGTGATGTTTTTTTGGTGATTCAAAAGAAATTTTGGAACCAAGGTTTGGCTACCATACTTCTAGAAGAAGGTATTGAGTGGGCTAAATCGAGTGCTGTTTTGCGTCGCTTACAACTAAGTGTGCAAAAACGAAATGAGGCCGCTATCCACCTCTATTCAAAAATGGGATTTATCACAGAAGGCTTGCAAGAAAGAGGAGCCTATTTAGCAGAAGGGACATTTTTAGATGTTTGTCTTATGGGCAAGCTGATAAATGAATAACAAGATGATTAAAAAATTAATTGGAATGGTGCTAGGTTTCCTAGCAGTAACAGTTTTAGGTGTAGCGGTTTATGGCTATACCATCTACCAACAGGGAACAGAAACCCTAAGTAAAAAGACTTACAAAAAAATCGGGGAAGAAACCAACGTTATCGAAGCGACGGAGCCACTGACTATCCTCTTGATGGGGGTAGATACGGGAAATGTGGAACGTACAGACCCGTGGGCGGGAAATAGTGATTCCATGATTCTCTTGACGGTTAATCCCAAAACAAAGAAAACCACTATGATGAGTTTGGAACGGGATATTTTGACCAAGATTGACCTTGGAAACGGCCAAGTTCAGGAAGCCAAACTCAATGCTGCCTATGCCAATGGCGGTGCGGAACTGGCGATTTCTACTATTCAAAAGATGATGAATATCCATATAGACCGCTATGTCATGGTCAATATGCAAGGTCTTCAACAATTGGTGGATGCAGTTGGGGGAATCACCGTCAACAATACACTCGGTTTCCCGATTTCGATTGCTGACCAAGAAGAGTTTAATAAGATTTCCATTGGTGTTGGAGAACAAACCTTGAATGGTGAGGAAGCCCTGGTGTATTCACGGATGCGTTACCAAGACCCAGAAGGAGATTATGGTCGTCAAAAACGTCAACGGGAAGTTATTCAAAAAATCGTAGAGAAGGTTTTGAGTCTAAATAGTGTGAGCCACTATCAAGGCATTCTCAAAGCTTTGAGCAACAATATGCAGACCAACGTCGACCTTTCAGCCAAGAGCATTCCACAATTGCTCGGCTATCAAGATTCCTTCAAGAATATTGAAACCCATCAATTGCGTGGGGAAGATGCTGAGCTACAGGGAATTTCTTATCAAATTGTCACCTCAGAACATATGCTCGAAATGCAAAATCTTTTACGTCGTTCACTAGGTAAAGAGGAAGTGACTGAGTTGGAAACCAATGTTGTTCTTTACGAGACGGCATTTGGTCGACCTGCACCTTCATCAAGTACTAGTGCTTCAAGCGAAGAAGCAGAATAAGAAAAAAATCAAATCGTGGGAAATTTCCTGCGATTTTTTCAAAAAGAATCCGAATAGATAGGTAGGAGGAAAAATGAAAGCAGAAATTATTGCTGTAGGAACAGAAATTTTAACAGGGCAGATTGTCAATACCAACGCCCAGTTCTTATCAGAAAAGCTAGCAGAAATTGGAGTAGATGTTTATTTCCAAACAGCTGTCGGAGATAATGAAGCGCGCCTGATGTCCTTGCTAGAAATTGCGAGTTTGCGTAGCAGTTTAGTCATTTTGACAGGAGGCTTGGGGCCAACTGAAGATGATTTGACAAAACAAACGTTGGCAAAATTTTTGGGGAAAGCCTTGGTGTTTGATCCTCAAGCCCAGGAAAAACTCGATCACTTTTTTGCTCGAAGACCAGACTATGCGCGAACCCCCAATAATGAGAGGCAGGCTCAAATTGTTGAAGGGGCAACTCCACTGCCAAATGAGACAGGTTTAGCAGTAGGAGGGGTGTCGGAAGTGGATGGCGTAACCTACGTGGTCCTTCCAGGACCGCCAAGTGAGTTGAAACCCATGGTCTTAAACCAACTCTTACCCAAGCTGATGACTGGTACCAAGTTATACTCACGAGTGCTCCGTTTCTTTGGAATTGGGGAGAGTCAGTTGGTGACCATTTTGGCGGATTTGATTGACCATCAAACCGATCCGACTTTGGCGCCGTATGCCAAGACGGGAGAAGTGACCTTGCGCTTGTCTACAAAAGCAGTTAGTCAAGAAAAGGCTGATCAAGCGCTGGATATCCTAGAAAATCAAATCTTGGATTGTCAAACTTTCGAGGGAATTTCTTTACGAGACATCTGTTATGGATATGGGGAAGAAACCAGCCTCGCAAGTGTCGTTGTAGAAGAGCTAAAGAAGAGACAGAAAAGCATTACTGCAGCAGAGAGTTTGACGGCAGGGCTCTTTCAGGCTACTTTAGCAGATTTTTCAGGTGTGTCAGCTATCTTTAATGGAGGGTTTGTCACCTACAGCCTAGAAGAAAAGTCTAAGATGTTGGATATTTCTGAGCAAGAGCTAAAAGAACACGGGGTCGTTTCTGAGTTTACGGCCCGAAAAATGGCAGAGCAGGCACGGATCAAGACTCAGTCTGACTACGGAGTTAGTCTGACAGGTGTGGCAGGGCCAGATAGCCTAGAGGGGCATCCAGCTGGTACAGTTTTTATTGGACTGGCACATGCAAAAGGGACAGAGGTGATCAAGGCTAATATCGCAGGACGGAGTCGAGCAGATGTTCGACATATTGCGGTCATGCATGCCTTTAACCTAGTTCGCAAGGCTTTATTAAGTGACTAAATTTTGGTATAATGAAAGATAGGTCTAAGGACCAGTAGAATATAGGAGAACAAAATGGCGAAAAAACCAACGAAAAAATTAGATGAAATTGGGAAAAAATTTGGAGCTGATCGTGAAAAAGCCTTGAACGATGCTCTTAAATTGATTGAGAAAGACTTTGGTAAAGGCTCAATCATGCGCTTAGGTGAGCGCGCGGAGCAAAAAGTTCAAGTGATGAGCTCAGGCTCATTGGCTCTTGACATTGCCCTTGGTTCAGGTGGTTATCCTAAAGGACGTATCATCGAAATCTATGGACCAGAATCATCTGGTAAGACAACGGTTGCCCTTCACGCTGTTGCGCAAGCACAGAAAGAAGGTGGTATTGCAGCCTTTATCGATGCGGAACATGCTCTTGACCCAGCCTATGCTGCAGCCCTTGGTGTGAACATTGACGAATTGCTCTTGTCACAACCAGACTCAGGTGAACAAGGTCTTGAAATTGCTGGAAAATTGATTGACTCAGGTGCAGTTGACCTTGTCGTTATCGACTCGGTTGCGGCCCTTGTACCTCGTGCAGAAATTGATGGGGACATTGGAGACAGCCACGTTGGTTTGCAAGCTCGTATGATGAGCCAGGCCATGCGTAAACTTGGTGCTTCTATCAATAAAACCAAAACAATTGCCATCTTTATCAACCAATTGCGTGAAAAAGTTGGGGTCATGTTTGGAAATCCAGAAACAACTCCTGGTGGACGTGCTCTGAAATTCTACGCTTCAGTCCGTTTGGATGTTCGTGGAAGCACACAAATCAAGGGAACTGGTGACCAAAAAGATACCAATGTCGGTAAGGAAACCAAGATCAAGGTCGTGAAAAACAAGGTGGCTCCACCATTTAAGGAAGCCTTTGTTGAAATCATGTACGGAGAAGGGATTTCTAAGACTGGTGAGCTCTTGAAGATCGCAAGTGATCTCGATATCATCCAAAAAGCGGGAGCATGGTACTCTTACAAGGGTGAAAAAATCGGACAAGGATCTGAAAATGCTAAGAAATATTTGGCGGATCACCCAGAAATCTTTGATGCCATTGACCATCAAGTTCGTGTCCAATATGGCTTGATTGAAGATGAAGAAGGGACAACTCCTACCTCTGTCGCAGAAGATCTAGCACCTAACCAAGAAGTAACGCTTGACCTTGGCGATGATCTTGGAATTGAAATTGAAGAATAAAAATAAAAGCGGAGAAGTCTACCTCTGCTTTTTATGTTTAATTATTAAGTCTCCATAAGCCTTAAAAGCGTAATAAAAGAGTATTTAATCAAAAAAAATTAAAAAAACTGTTGCAATTTTTTTAATTTGATGATAAAATTAAAACATTCTATAAAAAGGAGACTACTATAATGGAAAAACGCCTTGTTCGTAATGTACAAGATAAAAAGATTGCTGGTGTTTGTGCTGGTGTCGCTGACTACTTTAACATGGACCACACACTTGTTCGTGCACTTTGGATCATCTTCACCCTACTTGGTGGTTCTGGAATCTTGGCTTATGCTGTTCTCTACTTCCTTCTTCCAGAAGGCAATGCAGAAGCTTAAGCCATAGAGAGAATAAAAAGTTTATTCTGATCAGTTGAAAATAAAAAACGCATGTAATCGTAGATTGCCTGCGTTTTTATATGTAGCTTCTATCGAAAAAGAGAGGTTCTTCACCAGATGGGTAAGTTTTGTTTAATGGTCACTAAAACGACGATACTCTATATGAAAGTCAAAATAATGTTCATTCTGTAACTTTTGGAAGATGTCGCGATAGGCCTCTTCGTCAAAATGGTCGCCACGGTAAAGAATTTCAAAACTCAAACCATCGTACTCTAGAAAAGCGTTGGCTGATTTAAAGCCATTTTGGCGATAGAAGTCCATGCGGGCCTTCCTTTGCTCCAAGTTATCGCATTCCTCATCTAATCGCTCGACTTCCAGCAACATGGTTCGCTGGTAAAAATCGGTTAGCTTTTCGATAATTTCCTTTCCGTACCCGTGGCTTCTCAGGTGGGGCATGATGGCAAAAAAACTGATATAGAAAGCTTTTGGGTTGGAAATAGAGAAAGCAAAGCCGACAAACTCTTCCTGGTTATAAAAGGCAAAGAAGTGGGCATCATCTCGGTCCTGATAGCGCAAGAACTCAGACAGAGGGACTCGTTCTTCTTCAGGGAAGGCTTCCTTGTTTAGCTTTTCAACCTTATCCAGATCGGGAAATACATCGGTAATTAATTGACTGGTCAAACTCATAAATGACCTCCTTTTCTTGATTATAGCAAATTGTCTCTCTGTAAGCAATTGATTGCAAACTTAGTGACAGAGCCTTGTCGCTCCTCTAGAAAGCTGATATAATAGCTTTATGAATAAGAAACGATCCGTTGACTTGATACATGGTCCTATTCTTCCTGCGCTGTTAAGCTTTGCCTTTCCAATCTTGCTGTCCAATATTTTCCAACAGCTTTATAATACAGCTGACGTCTTGATTGTTGGGCGTTTTCTTGGTCAAGATTCCTTGGCTGCCGTAGGGGCGACAACTGCCATTTTTGACTTGATTATAGGCTTTACGCTTGGTGTTGGAAATGGCATGGGGATCGTCATTGCCCGCTATTATGGGGCTCGTAATTTCACCAAAATCAAGGAAGCAGTAGCAGCCACCTGGATTTTAGGCGTTCTTTTGAGCATTGTGGTCATGCTGATGGGCTTTGTTGGTCTGTATCCACTCTTGCAATATTTAGATACCCCTGCAGAAATCCTTCCTCAATCCTATCAATATATTTCTATGATTGTGACTTGTGTAGGCGTCAGCTTCGCTTATAATCTCTTTGCCGGCTTGTTGCGGTCCATTGGAGACAGTCTAGCAGCCCTTGGCTTCCTGATTTTTTCTGCTTTGGTTAATGTGGTTCTGGATTTGTATTTTATTACGCAACTGCATCTGGGAGTTCAATCTGCGGGACTTGCTACCATCATTTCGCAAGGCTTGTCAGCGGTTCTTTGCTTTTTCTATATCCGTAAGAGTGTTCCAGAACTGCTCCCTCAACTCAAGCATTTCAAATGGGACAAGGCCTTGTATGCGGATCTCTTGGAGCAAGGTTTGGCTATGGGTTTGATGAGTTCGATTGTGTCCATTGGTAGTGTGATTTTACAGTCTTCAGTCAATACTTTTGGAGCTGTGATTATTAGTGCTCAAACAGCGGCGCGACGCATTATGGCCTTTGCTCTGCTTCCGATGACGGCTATTTCTTCTGCTATGACGACCTTTGCCTCTCAGAATCTCGGGGCTAAGCGATCAGACCGCATTGTTCAAGGTCTTCGAATCGGCAGTCGCCTGAGCATGTCCTGGGCAGGTTTTGTTTGTATTTTCCTCTTTTTTGCTAGTCCGACCTTGGTTTCCTTCTTGGCCAGTTCGACAGATAGTTACTTGGTAGAAAACGGTAGCCTCTACCTGCAAATCAGTTCAGTCTTTTATCCGATTTTGAGCCTTTTGCTGATTTATCGCAATTGCTTGCAGGGCTTGGGTCAGAAAGTTCTCCCTCTAGTTTCTAGCTTTATTGAACTAATCGGCAAAATCGTTTTTGTGGTCTTGATTATCCCTTGGGCAGGGTATAGGGGAGTTATCCTTTGCGAACCCCTTATCTGGGTTGCCATGACCACCCAACTGTATTTTTCACTTTTCCGCCATCCCCTGATAAAAGAAGGCAAGACAATCTTGGCATCCAAAGGACAATCCTAGCTGGATTTGCTGAATAAAATCCATTTCCTTTAGTGAAAATCAGATGGACTTGTGTTATAATAAGAAAGATTAAAATGTGAAAAAAGGAGATTCCTAATGGGACGTAAATGGGCCAATATCGTAGCCAAGAAAACGGCTAAAGATGGAGCTAACTCTAAAGTATATGCAAAATTTGGTGTAGAAATCTATGTAGCAGCTAAAAAAGGTGATCCGGATCCAGAATCAAACTCAGCTTTGAAATTCGTTATCGACCGTGCTAAACAAGCCCAAGTGCCAAAACACGTTATCGATAAAGCGATTGACAAAGCAAAAGGAAACACAGACGAAACCTTTACAGAAGGACGTTACGAAGGTTTTGGACCAAATGGTTCTATGTTGATTGTGGATACCTTGACTTCAAACGTCAACCGTACCGCAGCTAATGTGCGTGCTGCCTTTGGTAAAAATGGCGGAAACATGGGTGCTTCAGGTTCGGTTTCATACCTCTTTGATAACAAGGGTGTGATCGTATTTGCAGGTGAGGATGCTGATGCAGTCTTTGAGCAATTGCTCGAAGCAGATGTGGATGTGGACGATGTAGAAGCAGAAGAAGGGACAATTACGGTTTACACAGCTCCAACAGACCTTCATAAGGCTATCGTTGCCCTTCGTGAGTCTGGCATCGAAGAATTCCAAGTGACTGAATTGGAAATGATTCCTCAGTCTGAAGTGGAATTGTCAGGCGAAGACCTTGAAACCTTTGAAAAACTTTACAGCGTTCTTGAAGACGATGAAGACGTACAAAAGGTCTATACTAACGTCGATGGATTCTAATAGAAAAACGAACAGTTTTACTAGCTGTTCGTTTTTTTGATATTTGAAATTAGACTCTGGTTTCAGAATCGTTTTTTTGCTTGCTTTTTTCTAGACCTAGACCGACTGCATGTTTTTGGACGAGCAAGAGTTGCCCATTGTCATCTTTTGCAAAAGTTAAGGTAACAGTCTTAATCTTGTCTCCAATAGAGATATAGGTGATTTTTTTCGTATTGTAACCCTCAAGAGTGAAGTCAAACTCGGAATCTGGCAGTCCGTGTTTTTTGATAATATCCTTGTAGTTGGTACCACCTTTTCCTTTGTTGTCAAGGTCACCTTCGATTAAGGCGTCGAACTGTTCTTGGGTCCAGGTGAAGTTATCGTATTCTTCCTCCTCTGGGATGGAATAGGCGCTATCATCTGTCAAGTCGCTTTCTTCTTCGCGTTCCATTGAGGCACTCGCCTCGCTGTAGGAACGGTTAAACTCCCTGACAAACTCTTTGTAGACATTAGCGTACAGTACCTGGGTCGTAAAGAAAAGTACAATAGAAGCAATTGACAGAGCTGTTCCAATAATGGCCATTGTTTTTCGTTTTTTGAGGTTGACGATAAGGCCGATAATCCCCAAGATAAATGCGACGATGGCGATGAAAAACGATAGATAGTTAATAAACGGGATCCAGGATCCTAAAAGTGCGATGGCTCCAAAAATGGTTGCTAAGATTCCTAAAACTCTTTGTTCTTCTGGTTTCATTTGAAAGTTTTCTCCCTTCATCGAGTGAATGGATTTCTATCCACAGTAGTTAGTGCTTATTGATTTCTATCCACAGTAGTTAGTGCTTATTATAGAAAAAATATTGCCTAATGTCAATTTAAACCAAGATAGTTCTCTTGGAAACTTTTTTCTTGACATCTTTTCTGAAAATGATAAAATAGTTCTCATGGAAACTTAAATAGTTCTTGTGAGAACTATATTTATCGTGAGAAAGGAGCAATCATGGACAAGCCGATGTTAATGTTTAAACGTTTTGGACACCAGGTTCATCTGATGGTACAGAAAGAAGCCAAGCGATGTGGCATTGAATTTATGGGTGGACCGCAAGGGCAGGTTCTGCGTTTTTTAGATCATTGTGAACAAAAAGAGGAACTGGTCTTGATTAAGGATATCGAGCAAGAACTCAATATTAGCAAATCTGTTGCGAGTAATTTGGTTAAGCGTATGGTACAAAATGGTTTGGTCGAGTTAGAGGCGAGCCCGAGCGATAAGCGGGCAAAATTTGTTCGCCTGACGAAGAAATCGCGTTCGCAGATGCAAAAAGTTAAGGCATTTTTTGATCGGATCGATCAGAGTCTGCTAGAGGGGGTTTCAAAGTCAGACTTGGCAATCTTTGAAAAGGTACTCGGGCAATTGCAAGCAAATGTTGAGAAGATAGGAGGAGAGAATGAAGAAACTCGCTAAACGTATTACAGGAAAAGAGTGGGGAATGATTGTCCTTACGATTCTGTTCACTTGTTTCTCGGTCTATCTCGAGTTAGAGGTACCGACTTACATTTCGCAAATTACAGAATTACTAGGAACGTCTGGAACGCAGTTGGGTGAACTCTGGTCACCAGCTGTGAAGATGATTGGATTGTCTTTATTGGCTTTCTTTTCATCTGTTATGGTTGGTTTCTTTGCTGCTCGCGTTGCAGCCTCCTATACAACCCATCTACGTAGAGACGTATTTCATCGTGTTTTAGATTTTTCGCAGACAGAGATCAAGCGCTTTTCAATCCCAAGTCTCTTGACTCGGACGACCAATGATATTACCCAGGTACAGATGCTCTTTACAATGGGCTTGCAAGTGGTTACTCGTGGACCAATTATGGCAATCTGGGCTATTGGAAAAATCCTTGGTAAATCGGAATACTGGCTCTGGGCGGTCGTTGTGGCTGTTATTGTCAATGTCTTGATGACCACCGTTCTTATGACTCTGGCTTTTCCAAAACAATCGGTCATCCAAAAATTAACAGATAAACTCAATAGTATCACTCGTGAAAGTTTGACTGGGATTCGAGTTGTTCGCGCATACAATGCGGAAGATTACCAAGATAAGAAATTTGAAGCAGCCAATGATGAGGTAACACGTCTCAATCTCTTTGTCAATCGTTTGATGGCGATTATGAATCCCATTATGATGGCGATTTCCAGTGGACTAAGTTTAGCTATTTACTGGATTGGTGCCTATATCATCAACGACGCAAGTTTGACAGAACGACTGCCACTCTTTAGTGATATGGTGGTCTTCATGTCCTATGCTATGCAGGTCGTGATGGGATTCCTTCTCATGGGAGCACTCTTTATCGTTCTTCCTCGTACCTTGGTTTCGGCAGGACGTATCAATCAAGTATTGGATTTGCATTCTTCTATTGAAAATCCTAGTCATGCACAGACAGCGGATCCTTCAGTTCAGGGGCAAGTGGAATTCCGTGATGTAACTTTCCGCTACTCTAAAAACTCAGAAGCAGTCGTGGAACATGTCAGCTTCAAGGCAGAAGCAGGTCAAACCGTGGCCTTCATCGGATCGACTGGATCAGGTAAGTCCACCCTTGTCAACCTCTTGCCACGTTTTTACGACGTTTCAGATGGACAAATCCTAGTGGATGGTGTCAATGTGCAAGATTATGATTTGGAAGATTTGCGCAATAAGGTCGGCTATATTCCGCAAAAAGCTGTACTCTTTTCTGGAGATGTCAAGGGAAACTTGGACTTTGGTAAGAGCAAAGAAACTCCTCTAAGCGAAGCTGCTATGTGGCAAGCCCTTGAATTGGCCCAGTCTAAAAGCTTTATCGAGGATAAGGAAGCAGGACTTGCATCAGAAGTGGCCCAAGGTGGAACCAACTTCTCAGGAGGTCAAAGACAGCGTTTGGCCATTGCGCGTGCCTTGGCTCGTAAACCAGAGATTCTCATCTTTGATGATTCCTTCTCAGCCTTGGACTACAAGACAGATCGTGTCCTACGCCAAGAGCTAGCAGAGAAAACAAAATCCATGACCAAGCTCATCGTAGCGCAGCGGATTTCTACCATTATGGATGCAGACTTGATCTTAGTATTGGATCAAGGAAAAGTCGTGGGACAAGGCAGCCACAAGGAACTTCTAGCTACCAACGAAGTCTACCAAGAAATTGCCTACTCACAACTATCAAAGGAGGAATTGGAACATGGAAAATAAAAAAGTGTCGGTCTGGAAACAGTGCAAACCTTATATGGCAGGCCTCCAACTCCCTCTTCTAATAGCAGTTGTGGCTGCAGTCATTTCAAGTATCATTACCGTTTATGGTCCAACTAAGATTAAAGAAATTACTAACTTGATTTCAGATGGCTTGGTGATAGGAATTGATTTAGAGGCTGTTTCAAGTATTGCTGGATTTTTGGTTGTCTTATATGTATTTGGCGCCATCCTTAACTATACACAGGCCTATATCTTTTCAACGAGTATCCAACATTTTTCAAAACGCTTGCGGACAGCAATCGCTGAAAAAATCAATCGTTTGCCACTTGGCTATTTTGACCGTCATTCACAAGGAGATACCCTTTCGCGCGTGACCAATGATGTGGATACAGCAGCGCAATCTCTCAACCAAAGTCTAGGGACAGTTCTTTCAGCTAGTTTCTTGTTGATTGCTGTCTTGGTGACCATGTTTGGGATGAACTGGATTTTGGCATTGGTAACCGTTGTATCAACCCTTGTTGGTTTTGCAGCGGTTTCCGTAATCATGGCCAAGTCACAGGATTATTTTAAAGCCCAACAAAATAATCTAGCGGCCGTCAATGGTTATGTGGAAGAGATGTACTCTGGCCATAATGTAGTGACCAGCTATAACGCAGTGGACACCTCCAAAGCGAGATTTGCAGGTTTAAACCAAGACTTGCATGATAGTATCTGGAAATCTCAGTTTATCTCTGGTATCATGATGCCAGCCATGTTCTTTGTTGGGAACTTTAGTTATGTCTTAGTCATCATCGTTGGGGCCGCGCTGGCGTTAGAAGGACATATCACGATAGGGATTATTGTAGCCTTTATGGTTTACGTACGGACCTTCTCCCAACCTCTGTCACAGATTGCCCAAGGGATTACGAGCTTGCAACAAGCGAGTGCAGCTATGACTCGTGTATTAGAATTTCTAGCTGAAGCTGAGATGCAGGATGAATCTCATAAGGACAGACAATTGAGCAACATGAAAGGGGAAGTAGTCTTTGATCACGTGTCCTTTGGCTATACACCAGAGCGCACCATCATCCATGACTTTTCTGCGACAGCTCATGCTGGTCAAAAGGTTGCGATTGTTGGACCGACTGGAGCTGGTAAGACAACTATTGTCAATCTTTTGATGAAATTCTATGAGATTGATAAGGGAAGTATCCGTATCGATGGTGTGGATACTAAGGACATGAAGCGCTCAGAAGTGCACGATGCCTTTTCAATGGTCTTGCAAGATACTTGGATCTTTGAAGGAACGATTCGAGAGAACCTGATCTATAATCAGACAGACATCAGTGATGAACGAATGATGGAAGCCAGCAAGGCTGTGGGAATCCACCACTTTATCATGACCTTGCCAGATGGTTACGATACTGTTTTGGATGATACAGTGACCTTGTCTGTTGGACAAAAACAACTCTTGACCATTGCTCGTGCCCTTCTCAAGGATGCGCCACTCTTGATTTTGGACGAGGCGACATCCTCAGTCGACACACGTACAGAGGAGTTGATTCAAAAAGCCATGGACCGTTTGATGGAGGGTCGAACTTCCTTTGTCATCGCCCACCGCTTGTCTACTATCCGAAATGCCGACTTGATTCTTGTCATGAAAGATGGAAATATCATTGAACAAGGCAACCATGAGGAACTGATGGCGCAAGGTGGCTTCTACGCTGACTTGTACAATAGTCAATTTACAGAAGACGAAGCAGAAGAATAAATCAAAAGAAGGCTTGACGGCCTTCTTTTTCTGCACTATACTAGAAGACAAGTGCCTCACCTAGAGGTAAAAATAAAGTGATAATGAGAAGAATACATGAAAAATTATCAAGAATGGTATAGCAACCTTAGCTCTAAACTAACTAGCCATCCCACCCTTCTATTTCTGTTACGCAGTTTTAATCGCTTGATGACAGTCGCCATGCCCCTGGTCTATCTGACGTTGCTAGTCACTACTTACCTGCAGCTAGGACTTGGGAAGCAAGTTGGGGTTTATGTGCTTATTCCTGCATCAGGTTTTGTGATTTTGTCTCTTTTTCGTAAGAGAATCAACCACCCGCGACCTTATGAAACTTGGGACATCCGTCCCCTGCTTGACAAGGATAGTTCGGGACAGTCGTTGCCCAGTCGCCATGTCTTTTCGGCAACTATCATCTCCATGGGCTGTCTGCATGCTAGTCTACCTGTTGGCTTAGCATGCTTGATCTTTTCAGCTTTGCTGGGCTTGGTGAGGGTTTTAGGGGGTGTTCATTATCCCGAGGATGTCTTGATTGGCTATGCTTGTGGTCTGATGTGGGGATTCCTTTTCTTCCTATTCTGACATGTAAGTTAAGCTAGTCCTACAACCACTTACTGCTTCAAAATGACCACTTGCTTTTTTGCCCTTGTATTCCTGGCTTAGCTTTGATATAGTAGAGTCAGAAAGGAGATGTGATGAAGTTACGAATTGAGATTGACGGCAATTTAGAGGAGACTGAAATTGTCATCAAGACACCCACTTTGACAGATGAAATTGCAGATTTGCAACGACTTTTGCAAGAGTCAAAGGCTCCGAGGTTGACTTTTTACAAGGGGACAGGTGAATATTATCTAGACCTGTCAGAAATTCTCTTCTTTGAAACAGAAGGGAGCAAGATTTATGCTCATAACCAGAAGGAAGCCTATGAAGTTCGTCTCAAACTTTATGAGTTGGAGTCCATCTTACCTCGCTATTTTAGTCGAGTGTCCAAGTCAACGATCGCAAACATCCGTCAGATTTACTCAGTGGACAAGTCCTTTTCAGGAACGGGCACCATTTCCTTTTATCAGACGCACAAGGAGGTTCATGTCTCACGGCATTACCAATCCCTCCTAAAAGAAAATCTAAGAAACATGAGGTAAAAAACATGAAAAAGAAAGCATTTGGTATTGTTTTATTGGTTTTAGCAGCTTGGATCTTGCTGCAAGGGAATTTTGGAATTCCTTCTTTGGATGGCAAGATATGGCCTTTACTAGGTATTGTTTTTTTTGCTTATAAGTCCATTGAGTCCATCCTTAGACGCCATCTCACTTCGGCAGTTTTTACAGGGTTACTAGCGCTCATCATTGCAAATTACGCTTATGACTTGTTACCAGTTACCAATCATTCTCTCATCTGGGCTAGCATCTTGGTGGTACTCGGAGTTGGTTATCTGACGCATTCAAGTAAGTTCTGGAATGAAAAAAAATGGTGGTACGATGGGAAAAAAACAGTCGTCACGGATAAGGAAGTCGCTTTTGGTAGCGGGACCTTCTATAAGCAAGATCAAGATCTCGTAGATGACCAAGTGGAAGTCGCTTTTGGGGATGCTAAAATCTACTATGATAATGCAGAGATGTTAGGTGATTTTGCAACTTTAAATATTGAAGTGGCCTTCGGGAATGCAACTGTCTATGTTCCACAACACTGGCGTGTCGATTTGAAAGTAGAAACCTCCTTTGGTGCAGCTAAGGCAGATGCTCCTGTAGCGCCAACAAACAAAACCTTGATTATCCGTGGGGAAGTCGCTTTTGGTAAACTTGGAGTTGTTTACGTTAAATAAAAAAATAGTTCTAAGTGTCTAGAGTTTTGGGAAAGTGAAAAATTAAATATCATATAACCTGAGAGGGCGAGAAAATCGCTCTCTTTTTTCGTTGCAAAAATTAAAGAAAGGAGAAAAAATGTCAGATAATCCAGAATTGATGAGATATATTTAGGGAAATAAATTATATACCTTGATTCTATAATTTATTTCATTGTCCCTTTAAAACAGATTTTCTCATTATCCATTATGATATAGCTGTGAATTAACACTAGCTTGTGACAAGAAAGGATTACCTATGAAACAACACAAAACAAAGGTCTCAAGGTTGACTAGAGACGTAATGATTTTAGATTTGATGAATACAATGGGATGGACTAGAAGCCGTGCTATTGCAGCTATTGAAGAGTTAGAGCAAACTCATCTTGTTTATTTTCCTGAAGCTGGTGGTTTGAGGTTACAAGTTGTAGGAGGCTACTAATGGCGGATATCACGATTGACCAACTAGCCACTCTAACTTTTTATCAAATTCCAGAAATCTTTTTCACCCGTATTCAACACAATGAGAACGGCTATGTCAAATTGACTAGTTCTTACACGGGTCTTTCATCTGATGCTAAGTTAGCTTATGGCGCTCTTTATAATCGCTGTAAATTAAGTATCAGTTCATTCCAGAAGGGAAATAGAGATTACGTTGATGAAAATGGAGCGGTCTTTCTAATTTTTACAGTTTCTGACCTGATGCTGCTATTGGATAAGGGAAAGATGAAGGTTACTAAGATCAAGAAAGAACTACAAGAACATGGTCTCTTACGAGAAGTTAGGCAGGGACTCAATAAGCCGAATAGACTTTATCTTCAGCTAGTCGATGCTAATTTAGAAATAGTGGAGCACTATTCAGCTGATGGTGAGTTACTGAAGAGGGTTAATGCCTTTGGTAAAGTTCTATATGAAAAAGTACCCCAAAGCATTGGTAATAGCGAAAGTATCAAAAACGGACGTCCGCAAAATGGACTTCAAAACGTCCACGAATCGGACGGAATAAATACAGAGAAGAGTAAGATTGATACTCTTTACGATACTAATCGATACGAGGGCGAGTCATCTTTATCTGATTTATCAATCTCTGAAGCATTTAAAATGGGGCAACATGGTTTTCTTTCTCCTCAACTAGTTCAGAAACTCAGTTTGTTTGGAAAAGATGCAAAAATTCTTGAAAATAAAATCTATCAATCGAAACGTCAAGTTGAGAAGAATTACAACAACCTCTTAGCTGATCAGGAAATTTATGGAGAGGTTTGGCTGCAAGATCTTGAACGTGAGCTTGATAAATTGATTTTCAAAATTAAAACTGGAGAGGCTGAAGGAAAATCAATCCAGAATGTTCCAGCCTACTTCTACAAAATGATGATTCGTTTTTGGAAGATGGCTCTACTCATTGAAAAAGAACATGGTTTCCTGGAGGTATCAGGACAAAGCGAGTACGCCAAAAAATTCCCTGATGAGTGTCCAAGTCTGATTGCACGTTATTATCCAGATAAACTACCGGAGACGAAACTCAATAGCTATTTATCAGAATTGTCTAAGGGAGTTAAAACATGTTAAAAGATGAATTTAGACCAATTGATGGTAAAGTGCTAACGATAGGTCGTAGCCCGAAGGAGAAAATCTACATGGTTCCTAAAGCTGTTTTTGATTTACCGAAAAAAGAAAGAGCTGAGAAACTCAGCCAAATTTTCTCATCATGGCAACAGAAAGAGGATTGATTTCATGGGATTGTTTAATAACCAAGAGAGAATGAACAGATTACAAGCTGTGAAGGCTACACCTTCTCAACCAGTTCAAGAGATTGAAATGATTGTAGAGTATTTTGATAAAACGGTAGACAGTATTTCCGTCACTTCCAACTTAGAGGAACTAGAAAAATTGGTATCAAGTTCATTTGGAACAGGAGCGAGTATGAATTTTCTATCAGCGACTCCGCCGTTTTCTATCAATCCTCGATGGGTGAAGAAGATAACTTATCGGACAAAATAAGGAACAATATCAGGAGAATAGTAATGTTTCAGCTAGGGTTAATGATTATATTTTTTATCGGTTTATTATTGTGTACTATTGGCAAAGTTATAAATGAAGTGGATAATGCTTCTTTGCTGGATGATGAAATACTATCAAGTCCAAATGAAGAAGGAGACAAGTAGATGTGAGGAAACAAACACAAAATCGTATTAAAGAATTACGAAAGCGGTCTAGACTGTCTCAGCAAGCCTTGGCTGATCAGATAGGAGTATTTCGTAACACCATATCGAACTGGGAAACAGGATATAGTCAGATAAGTCTTGAAAATGCTAAAAAAGTAGCAGAATACTTTGGTGTAACCATTGACTACCTGTTAGGATCAGAATCGGACTAAACCTAGTAAAGTTAAATCTATATTGACCGAGAAGTCATTAAACTACAGACCTTTGAAAACTGAATACAAGGCTTGCCCTGATACAGCGTGGCTATGGATAAAAAAGAAACGGGGGCGAGTAGCAAACTAGAAAAGGATATCTAGTCCAGCCACTGAACGAAAAAGCATGATAATGATCATAAGCTGAAGGAGTAAGGGTTCCTAGACTATAAACCCAGCGCATGAAATACCGATGTAAAAATACGTTTTTACACAGCACGGCGTTATTTCGCCTTTCAACTTCAAGGAGAAATCTATGACAGATGAAATAACCGTCCGCCTAAAGGACTTAAAAAATTTAGGAAAACAAGGAGGTGCGACAGCTCGCTTAGAGGACGGCACAGACCTTATTCTGAAGCCAGACTATGCAGTCAAACAGGCTAGAGGATACGTAGACGGTCTTTTAAGGGATGTTGAATTTCATTTGCCTTATAAAAAGGTTTATGATCAAATTCGCACTATTAAGAGAGATGCTCAAGTTATAGCTCGAAAAGTTAAGACACCATCAGGAATGGAGCTTCGTTTAACTGGAAAAGGTTATAACCCGAAAAATAAATAAAGAAAAGGAAAAATCAAAATGAACAAGAAACAAGTATTAGCTACACTAGCACTTTCAACTATCGCACTTGCACAAGCTGGTTATGTATCAGCAGACGAGCTTGCACCAATTGATTCTTCTGCCCCAGCAACAGAAGTCGTTACGCCAACAACGCCTAGCGCTTCAACGGAAACAGAGGCTCCAGCAGTTCAGCCAACGGAGCCTTCAGTTACTCCAGTAGATCCAACAGCGCCAAGTGCTCCACAGGACAAGGATAATGCTGAGAGCCTTGATGGTGTTCCAGCAGACAAACCAGCAACATCAAATCAGTCAGCACCTTCAGACAAGCCACAGGACAAGGATAATGCTGAGAGCCTTGATGGTGTTCCAGCAGATAAACCAGCAACACCAAATCAGTCAGCACCTTCAGACAAGCCACAAGGTAAAGATAATGCTGAAAGTCTTGACGGAGTGCCAGCTGAAAAGCCAAAAACAACTGATGAGGCAAATGAGCAAGGGAAATCTCAAATTGGGACAACATCTACATCAACTGGACAGGTTGTCCATGATGTAACTAAAGAGCCCGTTGAAACAAATACAGGTGCGTCTATTGTTAGCACCCAAAACGGAAACGTAGTCCTTTCAGATGGTTCTGTAGTGGCTCCAGAAGAAGTTGGTGGAACAGTTAACGAAGATAAGACTATCTCTGTTACTGATTCAGAAGGCAAACTCAAAACACTTCCAAACACTGGGACTGCAGAAAGCATTCTGGGTGCTATTGGAGCCATGTTGTTGACAGCAGTTGGCTACTTCTACAAGAAGAAAATGTTTTAAGGTAAAATTGAAAGGAAACAATTAAATGACAGAAAAAACACAAGGACACGGATATTTCCGTAAGAAAAAATGGGCTAAAGGCCTAGTATCAGGAATTGCAGTTGCAGGTATTGTAGCCTTCTCTGCAGGTTCTGTATTGGCGGATGAAGCAGTACAGCCTGAAAGCAAAAACGACAACAACACATACGCTAAACAAGCTGGTAAGGCAACAGGAAGCCAGCCTGTAGCGATTGATAATAGTGCAGTCACAAAGGCTGCTTCAACTGCTAAACAAGCTGGAGTAGTTGTGTCTGAGACATCAAGCGTTGATAAGGGTACAGATACTACTTCATCAAATCTTGAGCAGTCTAAGGGTGAAATTAAACAAGACCAGGATAAGCAAATCAAGGCACTTGAAGAAACGACTGCAAAACAAGTCGAAAACAATACAGCCTTCAAGGAAGCGCAGGAAGCCATTCAAGCTAATAATAGCTTTGTAGCGGATGAAAAAGCCAAGCATGGAGGGGAAACAACTGTCACAGTGACCAATGACAGTTCGACTGCCACAGATGGGACAGCAACCCAAAACAAGCAAGCTGCTTCAACAGCTAAACAAGTTTTGTCAGAAAATAAAAAAGCAGTAACAAACTACCTGGGTGAAAAATCTAAGTATGATGCTACTGTTGAACAAGCTACTGCTCTTAACAAAGCGGTAGAAAGCGCATCTGAACAGCTGAAGAAAGAAAAGGTTGACGTTGAAGTCGTTACACGTACGGTCTCTTCAGTTGCAGAAGTAGAAGCATTGAAGAAACAAAATGAGCAGGCTATTGTAACCGCTAAAAGCAAGGTGGAACTTAACAAAGCTCTCATGGCTGCCTATACAGAGAAGAAGAATGCTAGTGATCAAGTCAATCAAGATGCTGATCGTAAATCAACAGATTTGAAAAACTCTGGTGTACTCTTAACCTCTAAAACTCAAGAAGTTTCTTCAGCCGATGAAGCGAAGCAAATTGGGAAACAAAACCAACAATCTTATGACCAGGCTAAGAAAGCACAAGCAGAATGGCAGAAGAAATACAATGAACTTCAGTCTAAGACCAAAACTGAAGGGTACACAAAAGAAGTAGTCTTGCAAGCTCTGAGCCTTGCTGCTGCCAATCCAAATGCTAACGTAAAATCTAGTGCTTCTGGCGCTAAAGAATTGACTACAAGCTATATCGCTTCTTCAAGTGGAAATTCTGGATATGGTCGCATTCTTGATTCTACCAAAGTCTTGAAATATCGGGATGTTGGAAATGGTTGGAAAACAGAAATTGACTATACTGGTTTGAAAGGCTTAACCGTATCAACAGCAGATGGTCAAAAACATGATATTTCTCGTATCCACCGTAAGTTTGAAATCATCAACCAAGGTGAAACTGGTCTAATTGACGTTTATGTTTTGAATGATCCTACTGAAGGATTTGTCGCTGCACGTAATGATGGTATTGGGACATCTTATGACTATATGCGTTTCAGAGTCACAGATACCTACTACTACAACGTGGATGGGAAAGAAGTGGCCTTTAATGCTTCAGAAAAAACTCCAGCAACCCTTACTTATTCATCGCTGAACTACAACATGATTGGTTGGGAAGGTGCTGGTGCAGTCAATGGTAAGAACGTTGAAATCAATGGTTCAACCGTTACCTATCACAAAAATGACGGGTACAACTATGCTGATGATTACAATACAGTGGAAAAAATTGGCTTAACATGGGATACTTCTGACTCGCCTTACCAATACAAGGGAGCTGCGCTTGGTGTCTTTAAAGAAGGAACAGCCTTCTCGAGTGATTTTACTCAATGGGATAATTACGCAACAACAGCAGGACAGACATATTGGTTTGCATTAAACACTAAAGTTGTAGCGCCAGTTGTTGAAGTTCCAGCTACGGCAACTATCACAAAAATAACCGTGAAGCCAGGTAAGACTGAACCTGTATCAGCTGAATTGGTCAAAGCGAAGAATCCAGTTAAGCCAACCTTGGCGCTTAAAACCCTTTCTGAAACCAAAAATCAGAAATTGTCAGCAAGCTATCACGGCTATAAATTGCAGTATAAGCCAGTTGTCAGCAAATCTGTAGCAGATACAGACAAAACCAATACAGATGGTCAAACAGTAGCTAAAAACGCTACTCAGCTTTATACATTGCATCATGATAATATCTATGCCAATGTGAAAAAGGGTGACAAGATTACCATCATTGATCCACTTGAAGCTGGAGCAGTTCCTGATGTAGCTGTTACAAAGGCAGCTGCAGAGAAAGCAGGATGGGGTGTTGCCTATGATGCAGGAAAGAACACTTATACCTTTACTGCTACTTATGAAGGGAAACGCTTAGAAGCTCCTGTGATTACCTGGAAGCCAATCTATGATAAAGGTTTCTATGATAACACTTATAAAGTGTTAGTGAATAACTACGAGGTGTACTCAAACACTGTTACCAACTACACTCCAAGACCTCCAAAACCAGTCAAATCTGTGTTAGATCATTCTGGTAAGAATATAAACGGGGCGACAACATTTGATCGCAACGTGACTTTCCGCTTGATGACAGATTACAGCCCATACACCAAAACCCTTGCTTCAGCGCAAGCACTTGGTAAGAAGTTCGCAATCCTGGACGATGTTCAAGATAAAGCCTTCACAGTTGACCACAGCAAGATCAAGATGACTGCTGCAGGTAAAGATGTAAAAAATCTATTTGATATGTACCATGTGCTCTCAGACAAAGGACGTACAGATGCAATCAATAAAATCCTGAAGGAATTGAACTTGAATCCGAAGGGTGAATTCTATCTCTGGGTAGCAAAAGATTCCAAGAGTTTCTATCAAAACTACGTGAAACCAAATAAAAATGTGACCATCGATCTTCCAGCCAAACTCTTAGTAAAAGAGGGAGAAATTGTGAAGAACGATTTTAAACAGATAGATTTTGGGAATAGCTATCAGTCGAATCTTGTAACAGTTGAAGTTCCAAATGTTAAGCCAGAAAAACATGTACTTGATAGAACTGGCAAGAAAGTTCTTGATGGCAAAGAAGTCCAGCTAGGTGATTTTGTTCAGTACCTTCTTGATGGAGTAACTGTTCCAGAAAAACATGACACATTGTACCAATATGATGGTCTGGATAAACTCGATACGAAACATGACCGCTATACTGGGAATTGGAAAGGTATCATCAAGGGTACAGAATACACAGCAGAAAAAGAGCTTGTGTTACCTTATGATGTGACATTGAAAAATGGTAAGGTTATCAAGGCAGGAGATAAGATTCCCAAAGGTAGCTCTTATGCCTTTACCTTTGAGTTCAACCAAGATACCAATTCAGAGTTTATCAAGAAGCTTGTGACTGTTAAGTGGGTTGCCAAAGGTGGTCAATGGTCTTACGTTATCAATCAAGATTTCCTAAACTCTCTAGGAGTTAAAGGAACCTTTGATGCAGATTTCTACATCGAGGCGGAGCGTATTGAAACTGGTGATAAGATTGAGAATACTTTCATCAATATTGTCAATAAACAAGAAATGACTGCCAAGGTTATTACTCGTACACCAGAACCACCTAAACCAACACACCCAGAAAAACATGCACTTGATAAAACGGGTCAGAAAGTCCTTGATGGTAAAGAAGTACAGCTAGGTGAATTGATACAGTACCTTCTTGATGGAGTAACTGTTCCAGAAAGACACCATACGTTGTACCAATATGACGGTTTGGATAAACTCGATATGAAGCATGACCGTTATACAGGTAATTGGAAAGGTATCATCAAGGGTACAGAATACACAGCAGAAAAAGATCTAACGTTGCCTTACGATGTTATCCTGAAGGATGGCAAAGTTATCAAAGCAGGCGATAAGATTGCCAAAGGTAGCGCTTATGCCTTTACCTTTGAGTTCAATCAAGATACTAATTCAGAGTTTATCAAGAAACTTGTGACTGTTAAGTGGGATGCCAAAGGTGGCCAATGGTCTTATGTTATCAACCAAGACTTCCTAAAATCTCTAGGAGTTAAAGGAACCTTTGATGCAGACTTCTACATCGAGGTAGAGCGTATTGCAGCTGGAGAAGTTGAGAATACTTTTGTCAATATTGTCAATGGACAAGAAATGACTGCCAAGGTAACAACCCACACTCCAGAACCCCCAAAACCTGAAGAACCTGGAAAACCAAAACAATCACTGCCAAACACGGGAACAGCAGCAAGCATGCTTCCAACTTGGGGAATGATTTTGGGATTGTTGAGTCTTGCAGGAGCTGGGCTTCGTAAGCATAAAAAATAGAACATCTAGAAATTCCCCCTCATCTATGGTATAATGAAGCCATAAAAAAGAGGGGGAAGAGAGATGAGAAAGGACACGAAAATGGATGCACATGTGACTAGAAGTGGATATAGATACTACACTCCAACTCAAAAAAAATCAGAAGTCACTAAGCCTGAAGAAGAGAAGAAGTGGAAAAAAGGCCTCAGTTGGCTAGGAAAAGCCATCTGGTCAGGAATAAAGAATCTACCGAGTGTAATTGCGAGAGCTGCCGTTTTGATGGTTGCGACTCCACTCATGTTTCTCCTCTTTATCTTTAATCTGATTAAGAGCTTGATTGCGATAGCAATTGGTTGGGTAGTATTTAAGATTGTAGTTGTCCTAGGCTATGCTGCTTTTTGGGAAATATATTTTTGGATAACAAAATCAGGTCCCTCTGCAGATGTAGAGAAGCAGTTAGATTGGCTTATGACTAACTTTTTCTTTCCTCAAAAGGTTCCCATCTACTATTGGTGGGAAACGACTATTATCGTTGTCTTAGCGGTGATTACAGCCCTCTCTCTAACCTTTCGTCCAACGGATGAAACATAGTATTGAATAAACAATGTAGGTGCTAAGGATTTTTTTAGCACCTTTTTATAAAAAGAAAGCGAGAAAAAAATAATGGATGCAGTTGTAGATTTTATTAACAAAATTGGGAATATCGGTGGGATTATCGGTATTGGTTGGGCCGCTTGGGGTGCCTGGGACTTAGCAGTAGGAATCAAACGTGAATTGGATGACAAGAAGGATAAAGGGATCCAAAGTTTGATTTTAGGCGCTCTTCTTGGCGCCGTCCTAAAAGCACTCTTTACAGCTTTAGCAACAGGTCTTCAATCTCTTGGTTAGGATGAAGAAGAAAGAGGAGGTGGTTTTATGGACCAATCCACACTTGATCAACTAACCATGAGTCTGAAAGACTATAATGCGACAGCCTATGAATTGATGGAAACTGTTTCAGGATCGATGGGGAAGGTAGCAATTTTGCTCCTTCTCCTTTTTATGGGAATCAACCTCATGAATTGGCACCAACAACTTAAAAGCAATGGAGGAGAGCTGTCATTTCAGCTTTGGATTGAAGAAATCCTCAAGTATGCTATCGCACTCTTTTTTATCCTCTATGTGGATGCGATTTTTGATGCCTTGTCATGGTTGTTCAATGTTATCATTAAGTTAGTAGCCAAGAATGCTACAGATCCTTTCAGTTCTGAGCCACCAGATTTTAAAGGTTTGGGTATGATTGAGAAATCATTCTTTAAAATTGTTTATTCGGTTGTTGATTTTGTCGGTCAGATATCGACTAAGTTGTTGATCCTGTTACGCTCCTTTACGCTTTACACGTATAAGGGAATCGCTAAAATTATTGTCGCTTGTTACATGGTGGATAGCTTACGCCCGATCTGCCTCGGTTTCTTTAAGCTCTATGCTGCTGCTGTCCTTCAGGGATTGATTTTAGTGGTTGTGACCATGCTTTATCCAGCTATTGTCACGAATGATTTATTGACACTTAGCAATACTGGAGCTTTTATAACTGCACTCGTAGCCATTGCAAAAGGAATCATTTACATCATTATGCTATTTGGTAGTCAACGCATGGCTAAGAATATCATGCAGGTGAACTAGGAAGGAATTTGCTAAAAAGGTACTGAAGAAAGGAACAGAATGACACGTTTAGGCAGTGAATTTTTAAAGGCTTTAGATAGCTACGAAAGGCCAGTTATAGGGTATATGACACTGAGACAGTTAGTGCTACTATTTGGGATAGCATTGACAGTAGTTGTCACTACTATTCTCTATTGGCTGAAGGCACCTGATATAATCCTTTATGGCGTTGATATTTTATTATTAGCGCCTTTTGTTATTTTCGGGTGTTATATTGATGAAAAGATTAAAGATGAGGTTCGTTTCCTTTTGACTAAGCAGGAACGCTCTTATCAGACAGATTATGACAGAAAGGAATATACAAGAAATGAATTTATTCGGCCGAAAGAAAACCCCGAAACTCTCTAAGGAAGAACGGGAACGGGCCAAACGTCTAAGACGTACCATGACGGCATCTACACAGAATAGTCTTAATTATCAATGGTTGATGCCTGATGGGCTCATGAAAATTACAAATGATCAATTTTCAAAGACCTATCGCCTAGGTGATACAAGCTATATTACTGCAACAGATGATGAGCGAATTGATATCATTGAAACAAGCGCTGATATTTTTAATTCGCTGGATATTGACAATGATATGCAGCTATTGATCCTGAATCGTCGAGTAGAAAGCAATAGCTTATCTTCTATCCGCTATGATTTAGTTGGAGATGGATATGACGATTATCGTAAAGAATACAATGCGATGATCAATGATCGTTTTTCTCAGGAACAAAATACCTTCAAGGTAGAAAAATATCTGACGATTACTACCCAAACAGACCAGGATCATCAAGCTAGAAGAATCCTTGATGATACAGCCAGCGTTATTGAAAGTCAGTACAGTGGCTTAGGAATCTCCTTTAAGGAGTTAGAGGGATTAGATCGTCTTCTTATCTTCCGAAAACTCTTGAGGCGAGAAGGTTTTATTGATTTCAACTATGAAGACATCGCTATTTCTGGATTATCAACCAGGGACTTTGTAGCTCCAAACTATCTAAAGTTTGAAAAAGATCATATGAAAATTGATGATTGTTTCGCAAGGGTGATGTATGTTAGACAATATCCTACCTTCTTGAATGACAAACTGATTAAGAATATCCTGGATACAGGAATTGAGCTGGCTATCAGTCTGCATGCGAAGCCCTATGATACTGCAGATGCCCTGAAGAAAATCAAGACAGTTAAGTCAAGTGTACGTAGGGAAATGATCAAAAGTCAGAAGGCTGCAGCAAAAGAAGGTTATGGAAGTGACCTGGCTGTTGGTGGGAAGGCTGTGGAGACATCTCGTGAAACAGAGAAATGGACTGAAGAACTCCAGGACAATGACCAAAAAATGTTTTCAGGTGTGATGACGATTTTCTTCATGGCTGACAGTCTGGAGGAGTTGAATATCTACACTGAGCAGGTTCAACGATCTGTCCGTAAGAATACGGTAGAACTGGATAAGTGTTACTTGTACCAGGAAGAATCCTTGAATACGATTCTACCGATTGGGATTCCATTTATCAATGTGAAACGCCGTTTTATGAGAGATATGACTACCAGTAACCTGGCCACACAAGTCCCATTTACCAACGTAGATCTTCGATCTAACAGTCCACGTGCAATTTATTATGGCCAGAATCAGCTATCTAAGAACGCTATCACAGTTGACCGTAAGAAAGACTTGAATACAGGTTCGGGTTGTATCTTTGGGACGTCAGGATCAGGAAAGTCAGTTCTTGCTAAAGGAGGAGAGATTATTCCTACAACTCTACGTTACCCTGAAGATAATATTATTATCGTCGATCCTGAAGATGAGTACACTGGTATTGGCCGAGAATTAGGTGCAGAAATTATCACAATCGCTCCTGGATCGCAACATCACTTTAACTTGTTGGATCTTCCTGATAAGGATAAACTGCAGGCAGAAGATAGTGACCTGATTGGCCAAAAATCAAACCTCTTATCAACCTTGTTTGAAAATATATTCTCTGAGGTATCAGACGATGAATTTGCGATGATTGACCGTGTAACGAGAAAGACCTATGAGGAATTTGAAAAACCAACATTTAAGGATTGGCAATCAGTTTTAGAACGACAACCTGAAGATGTGGCCAAGGATTTGGCGCTGAAGGCTGAACCTTATACGGTTGGATCAAATGATATTTTCGCACATCCTACAAACGTCAATATGAATAGTCGCTTTATTATCTTCAATCTCAAGCAGTTGAGTGGTAAATTGAAGCCATTTGCCCTCCTGGTGATTCAGGACTTCATATGGAACCAGGTAGTCAATAATCAAGGAAAAGCTATTACATGGTTGTACTTTGATGAGTTGCAGCTATACTTCAAAAATAAACTGCAAGCAACCTTCTTTACAGAGCTATACTCACGTATTCGTAAGTACGGGGCTATTCCAACAGGGATTACCCAGAACCCAGAGACTGTTTTATCTACAGAGGAAGGTAGAAAGCTAGTCGCAAACTGTGAGTTTCTAGCCCTCCTGAAGCTGAAGCGGACAGACCTAGAAGCCCTGGAGCAGGTAATTCCTCTTACACCTTCACTGGAGCGATTTGTTTTGCGACCAAAAGCAAAAGGTACTGGTTTGATCGTAGCTGGAGATACGATTGTTCCATTTGAAAATCCTATCCCTAAAGATACCAAACTGTATCAATTGGTTGCGACAGATAGTTAAAAAATAGAAAGAGAGGTGATTTCTTTTGTTTAAAAGTGATCCCAATCAATTAAAAAAGGAGCGTAAGCGGAGAATCAAAGAAGGATCCTCCCAGAATGCAGAAAAAAATCCTAAAGAAGCACGTTTAAACTCAAAAGTTGCATTTAAAGAAGCTAAGAAGAATTATCGCTTAGCGAACAAAGATTATAAACTACACAAAGGACCTCAAGCAACAGCTAGAGGTCTTTTCTTTAAGCAACAACGTGATCGAGCAAAGTTGGAAAAACAAATTGCAACAACGCTCTATAAACGAGCTAAAAAAGCTGATGACAGTTATATCCCTAGCCGCCTAAAGAAACGTGCAAAACAAAGTGCTCGAATGAAAACGAGACACGACGTTGAGAAGACAGTCAGAGATAATGATATTCTTGGAGACTGGGTTCAGGCGAGGCAAAACATTCGTCAATTTAAGTACCAGGTAAACGCCTCTAAAAGAGCGTTAAATGCTGTAGGAAAATTATCCAAGTATTCAATCAAGCACAGCTATGGACAGCTCAATAGAAGCTATAATTTCATCAGAGGGCGAGGGTATACTCGAACACCAAAAGAGTTCTCCTGGGAAGGAAAACTCAGCAAAAAGATGAAACAAACTAGGGATCGTATAGCTCGTTCAAAATTTGGGAAAGTATCAAGAGGTACAGGAAAGGTCTTGAAGGTTGTGACAAAGCCTCTACGTTCCATTCTATCCAATCCATTAGCTGTCAAGTCCTATTTCTTAATGTTCCTCATCTTTGCAGTATTTGGGGCATTTATGGCCATGTTTGGAGGAAGTGGTCCTGTCCAACAAAATGAATTTGACCTGAACAAGTCCTGGCTTCAAATTAGTAAACGAGATCGAGAGAAGTCAAATGATAAGGTAGACTATTGGACCAACATCGATGACATGATCTTTTTCATGAACTTCCGCTACGGTAGTGAGTGGAAACCAGAAAGTAACTGGAATGAGGGGACTGGTGGTGAATGGGCTGGGATATTAGGCTTCAATCACTATTCGGATGCCTTGAATGATCTTTGGAATCATTTGAATGATGACCCTCACAACTTGAAAAAGATGGCTGACTTATATGGCCCCTCGTCAGACCTCAAGTGGACGAAGTTGAGTGATAGCGAGTTAGAAGAGTATAAAGAGCTAGAGGAGTTGACTAAAGAAGTTGGTCGATACCCCTCTTATCAAGAACTAGCTAATCCCTTTTACCAGGAAGACGACCCTTCTTATCAAGCTCCTTTAGTTATCCTGAAGCGGTTTGGTTATACCTCTAAGAGTGAAATCTATGAGAAAACACAACTAAAAGCTTCAACAGGACAAGCTCTAAGAGCTCCTATTGACGGTCAAGTCAGTGTGACAGATGATACTACTATATCCATCAAAACAGATAAAGCCATCTTTACTTATGAAGAGGTAGGAAATATCCGTGTTTCTGACGGTGATCAGGTCAAAACTGGAGACGAGGTTGGGAAGGTAACGGCAAATGGTTACCAGGTCATTCAGTATCAAAAACTGGAGGAAAAAGAGACAAAGGATAAGAAAGAAAAGTGGACATCAGTCAATCCAGGCTTTTACTTTCAATCTGTCACGTACAATCAGACAACCTCAGTCATTACTACACTTGATGGTGATTTAGGACAAAAATCACGAGCGATAAAAGACTACTTGAAGCAAAAGGTACCAGGGCTGACAGATAATGGTTTGGCAGCCATGCTTGGAAATTTTGCAACTGAAAGTAATATCAATCCTAAACGTGCTGAAGGAGATTACCTTAACCCACCAGTAGGGGCTGATTCTTCTTCCTGGGATGATGAGTCCTGGTTAGCTATTGGAGGACCCGCTATTTATAACGGAAGATACCCAAATATTCTCCATCGAGGCTTAGGACTAGGTCAGTGGACAGATACAGCGGATGGTTCCACTAGGCACACTCTATTATTGAATTATGCAAAATCAAAAAATAAAAAGTGGTACGATTTAGAACTGCAGTTAGACTTTATGTTAGATGGAGATACTCCTTACTACATCACTGAACTGACATCGATTCTAACCAGCACAGAAAACGTAGAGACACTTACAGAGCGTTTCCTGGTTAACTGGGAAGGGAACTCTGGAGATAAGGTCTTAGAACGCCAGAATAACGCTAAGCAGATCCACGCTTTTCTTACTCAACAAGTTCGAGGAGGTGGAGCGTTAGCGTCTTCCTGGAATTTCCCTGAAGAGTATAAGTCAAAAGTGGAACACCCTCCAACACAGGCTTCTATGACTACACAACAAGGAAGCGGTTATGATGTGGGACAATGTACTTGGTATGCCTATAATCGTTTAGTTGAACTAGGAACGATTACAGACTTATCAGGAGCTTATGGTTACCTTGGTAATGGTCAGGATTGGGTGGCAAGCCTAGTCGCAAAAGGATGGCGGTATAGTACAACTCCAACAAAAGGAGCTGTTGTATCAGTAGTAGGTGGATTTGGTGGGACACCAGATGTATACGGCCATGTTGCGATTGTGGAAGCTGTGAATCCAGACGGTTCATTCCTCGTTTCAGAATGTAATATCCAAGGTGTACAGGATAAGGTACATTTTTCTGTCCTATATCCAGCTTACTACTATACGTTTGCGACACCAAATTAAAAAAGAAAGAAGGTAAATCATGAAAATGATAGATATGGAGAAATTGAAACTCCTTAAAATAGGAGGAATCCTTATAGGAGTTGTATTAGTTCTAGGATTCGTATTCTGGATTGGTGCAGCAACCTCATCGCAAAAGAAAGCTAAACAGGAAGCTGAAACTACGCAACAAGAAACCAAAGCAGAGGGAAGCGAACTAACGCAAGAATATGTAAAGGAATTTTTGACGGCTTACTTCAATAAGCAGGATCTTGGAGAAAATAGAAATCGCTATTTGCCCTATATGACAGAAGCTGCTTACAATCAGGAAGTGAACTCTGAAGAAGAACCAACGGTACAAACCTATAAGGGCTATGTAGTGGATACACAGATGAAGTCTTCTACCATCTACATCGATCAAGAAAATAATGTTGTCCTAGCTCAAGTGAGATACACTCAGACACAGTTACAGAAGAAGTATGATTATACTAACGCCCAAACAAACGTAGGATCTTCAAGAACCATACGGATTCGCTTCAGCAAGCAAGATGGGAAATACCTGGTAAATCATATTGACCCTATTTTGATTGTGGACAGCTTGAACGCCAGCGAAAAGGCGAGTATTCCATCGTTAAACAAACCAATCACTAGTACAGAAGGGAAAAAGGAACAATGACAAAATTAGAAACTTTGGAAAAACAAAAACAGAAAGCGAAAGACCGCTTAGCTGACTATATGACCAAGGTCAAGAAGGAAGAAGAGAGACTGCAGCAGCTAGAAACTCAAATCATTCTGGCCAAGCATGAGGAACGATCAAACTACTTGGCTGAACATAATTTAACCTGGGCTGATATTAAAGCAGCTCTTGCTGAAGGAAAATTGAAAGGAGCTGAAAAACATGTACCGTTTAACCAATCTGACACAAAACACGACAACAACGTATAAAAATCGGGACCTTGTGTATCAAGCGCTGGAACGAGAAAATGCTAAGGTTAAACACCAGGAGGCAGAAGCCGTTTTATTGGTAGAGGAACTGGATAAAAAGAATGTAGTGGTGTACCAAGAAGATGTCTATTTGCCGTTTGAAGGGATCGCAGATAGCCTCTTCCTGAAGCCTGGTATGGTGAATAACAAGGAAGCTGCACCAAAAGAAGCAAAAACCTCTTTCTTTAAGCGCCAGCCAAAAACAAAACATCAAGAGAAGACTCCTGAAGAAAAAGCTGAAGCCTCTTCCTTGAAACATGAAACTCCCAAACCTCGAAACTCTTCTAAACGCTCTTTTTGGGTGTATTTAGGAAGAGTTTTGGTGTTATTGGGTCTAGTAGGAAGTCTGACACTTGCTGGCTTATCACTTACGCTAGTTTACCATCAAGAAAAGCAACTCTCGGCCGTATCAAAGGAACTTTCAAATCTAAAAACCATTCAGTCAAAAACAGGGGAACTAGATGCCTTTTCACGTTACTTTTTGCCAGCCCTTTACTCTGATAAAGGGAAAATGGCTGATTTCGTAGCTCCTCAATTAACGATAGATAGACAAGCAGGTCAACTGCAGTCTGTGATTTTGGAATCTAGCTTGATTGTTGATGAAGCAATTTATCAGCTAACCTATGTAGTAGCCGTGAAAGACGGTGAGAACAGAAGTCAGAAACGCTTGGTAGTTACTGTGAAGGAAGAACCTTCAGCGCCTTACGGATTCCAGGTTATTGCCAAGCCAGAACTATCCAATTATCCAAAATAAAGGAGGTCTTACATGGATCAAGAAAAAGTCAGTCATTCTCTGGCTTTAAAAGGAAAAGTTACCCTGGAGATGACGATACAAGCTCTGTATGCCCTCGCAAAAGCCCATTATGACAAGAAACAACATAAGGCGGCAAATCGAACTTTTGAAGGGGAGACACGTTTTAATGACTTTATGGCCACAAAATCAAAAAAAGATGTCGAGAAGTTATTAAATAGTGAAGTTCACTTGGCTAAGTTGAAGCATTACCTGGAGGAGTATAAGGTAGGTTTTACTTATCATCAAAAAAATGATACAACCTATCTCTTCTTTGAAACAAAAAATCGTCCCCTGGTAGAAAAGGCTCTCAAAGATATGTTGGCAGACATCACGAAAAGCCCAGAAAAATTGGAAGAGTTTGCGAAAAAGGTGCTGAAGAAACCACATGAAATGACTCCTGAAGATAAAATCAATTACTATAAGACAAATAAGGTTTATAAAGGAATGATGCCAGTTGTTACGAAGGAGATTGGGAAGGAGAAGACACGATGATTAGAAAACCTATATGGCCCTACCTGGTGGTGGGGCTATTTTCATTTGTTATTTTCCAGTCCTTTTACCATTACTACCAACTTTCGACTGCAGCAGTACCTTTCATGGGAATGTTGCGACTTCGTTGGTTGCTAGAACACTGGGAACGCTTCTCTTTTGGTGTTTTCTTTGATTCAGGAGCCTTATATGCAGGGTTGATCGGATTCGGCCTCCCAATGCTTGTCTATGCTTCTATGGATAAGAATTTATATCGTCAGGGAGAAGAACAAGGTAGTGCTCGTTTTGCGACGTTGAAGGAAATGAGACGTTTTGAAGACGTTGATTTTGAGAAGAATATGATTTTTTCAAAACAGGTCAAAATGGGGCTATTTAACTTTCGCTTAGCCTACAATGTGCAACTCAACAAAAATGTGATTGTTATTGGTCTTCCAGGAGACGGTAAAACCTTTACGTTTGTATTGCCGAATTTAATGCAGATGAACTCAAACTTTGTGGTGACGGATCCTAAAGGAAACCTGGTACACGAAGTTGGGAAGATGCTTGAGAAGGCAGGCTATGCTGTTAAAATCTTTGATTTGATCCGTCTCAAGAATTCAGATCGGTTTAATCCTTTTCATTACATGAAGTCTGAGCTAGATATTGATCGTATCTCTGAAGCGATCACTGAGGGAACAAAGAAGAGTGAGCATACTGGTGAAGACTTCTGGGTTCAAGCAGAGTTGATGCTGCAACGTGCATTGATTGGTTATCTCTATTTTGACTCTAAGGATCCTGAAACAGGAGTCCAGTTATACATGCCAAACTTGGGTCACGTTGCGGATCTATTAAGAAATATATATCGAGAGGATCCAGATGTCCCAAGTCCTGTTGAGCAGATGTTTGAAGAATTGAACGAACACCAGCCTAACAACTATGCCTACAAGCAGTGGAAACTATTTCAAAACTTTAAAGGCGAAACAAGAAATAGCGTGGTTGCCATTTTGTCTTCTCGTTATTCTATCTTCGACCACGAAGATGTCCGAAACTTAATCAGTGAAGATACCATGGAAATGGATACCTGGAATACGAAAAAGACAGCTGTTTTTATTGCTATTCCTGAAACCAATAACGCCTTTAATTTTCTTTCCTCAATCTTGTTTGCGATTGGTTTTGAGGTTCTCACACATAAGGCTGATGATATCCTGCAAGGTAAAGTACCTGGATACAGTAGAAAAAATCTTCGCCACATTCAGTTTATCTTCGATGAGTTTGCGCAAATTGGCCGTATACCAAACTTTGCCCAGGTCCTCTCTTCTATTCGTAGTCGTGAGATGTCTATTAAGATTATCATCCAAGCTGTCAATCAGCTAGAATCACTTTATAAAAGTGATTGGAAGACCATCTTTAATAACTGTGCTACTCACCTATTTTTAGGGACAAATGACAAGGATACGATGGAATACTATTCTACAAGGTCAGGTAAGCAGACTATACGTACTAGATCCACCTCAAAATCGCATAGTTATCGTAATGGCTCATCAAGTGAAAATAAACAAATTCAAGGCCGTCCCCTTCTAACTCCAGATGAAGTCGCAAGAATTGGCGTAGAAGAAGGATTGGTCTTTATTTCTAAACAAAATGTCTTCAGAGATAAAAAAGCAAGTGTCTATGATCATCCTAGAAAAGATGAGATTGCAAGTTCTCCTGAAGACAAAGAAAACTGGTACGAATATACTCGAAAAGGGACAGATATCGATGGCTTGCTTTTATATGCCAACGATTTGACTCCGCAACTAAAAGAGTTATTCGTGGCCTAACGTACAGAAAGGACAGTAGGATGGAAACACCAAAAATACAATTAGGATACCTGGAGAGTATCTCACAAGTTTTAGCACTAAAACCAGAAAATTTAGCTATAGAACGTTATGCTATTTGGCAGCTATTCCAACAGGCAGATGAGGGGACTTTTTATCAGTTAGCCCCTCATCTTTTTGTGACAACGAGTCAGGAAGATCCAATAGTTGTTAATGAACTAGATGCAACTCCTGAAGGATATCTTTTATTTAAGGAATTAGTAGAGGGGGAAAGAGTATGCCTTTAACAAAAGCACAGGCAAAATCGCTGGATATTTTAGAAGTAGCTCGTAGCCTTGGAATGGAGATGAAGCGAAAGTCACATCGAGAGTATTATTGGGCTGAGCATGACTCGTTTAAGATTGATACTGTGAAGAATACCTGGCATTGGTATTCACAAGCAGATAAGTATGGGGACACCATCAACCTTGTCCAAGAAATGCGAAATGTCAGCTATAAGGAAGCCATGGTATTCTTAGAGACAGGTTCCTTTCCTGAAGCAAAACCAGTAGAGGAAGAACGTAAACCTTTCAATTATACACTAGCCCCTTACGAACAACGATTTGTGGAGGCGAGATCCTATCTCAAGGAGATTAGAGGTCTCTCTGATGATACAATCGACTTCTTCCTGGAAAAGGGAGTATTAGCCCAAGCTAAACGTAAGGATAAAGATGGTGTTATAGAAGATGTCTTGGTTTTTAAATACTTGGACAGAAATCAGCAACTGGTAGGTGCGAGCCTCCAGGGACTTGTTCCTGATCAAGAACGTCATCCTGGCAAAGGATACTTGAAACAAATCATGTATCAATCAGAATCTATTAGTGGCTTAAACGTTTCTATAGGCTCTCCTAAGCGTTTAATTGTGACAGAGGCACCAATTGACCTTATGAGCTATTATGAGCTTCATAAGGGCGAATTAAACGATGTTCGACTAGTTGCGATGGAAGGATTAAAAGAGGGAGTTTTGTCTCACTATGTTCTTGAAATTCTGCAGGAGCGAGGGGAACTTACGATGGATGAAAGGGATTATACCAAGTCTAGTGAGTTAACACGTACCTCTAACTTTTTATCTGTTGCAGCGGAAACATCCACACTTTTCCAAGATCACAAATATGATGATCTCATCACGCTGGCAGTTGATCACGATAAAGCAGGTACAGACTTTATTACCAAACTACGGGAGAAGAAAATCCCAGTTATAGATGCAAGACCACCAAAACGTGAAGGCCAGGAGAAGACAGACTGGAATGAGATTCTGAAGCAGACCAAGCAACTGGAAAAAGCTGAGGAAATTCAATCATCAAGTCACTTTCCTGATACCAGCCACCTTTCTCCTGAAGATGCAACGTGGTTGAAGGAAAACTGGAATAATATAGGTTTTTCAGTAGAGCCTAGAAAACAAATGGTTATTGATTCGGACAAAACAGTGACCTATGAAAAACCTTCCAATCCACTTGGAGATGGTAGGGAGCCTAAAAAACAAATTCAGAGCACAGAAAAAGCTCCTGAGAACTCTCAGGAGCAAATGAATGATAGGACCAGTGGTGGCACGGGTTCTTTACAGCCTAAAGCTGAAGGCAGTACCTCACCTGTACTTAAAACAAGTACCTTTGAGCAAACTGTTACCAGTCACCCGACATCATCCTATCCTTACTTACAGTTTAGCACAAATTATGATAAAGTGCAACGGAAAATAGCGAATTATCATCCGATTACACCAGCGGATTTAAGGCGATTGAATCAATATGCGCCGTCTATCCAAAGTACAGCATCCTGGTATTTAAATGAACTGGCTGACAGTAAGATTAGCTTTGTTTATGCGGATCATGGAGAGAAGAATGTGCTTCAGGTGACTTTTCAAAAGGATAACTTTATCCATCTTTCAGGGATCAGACCTTTTGAAGAGGGAAAGGGAGCAGCAAATTTCCTAGATGATATTGCCAATGGTCAGGGGCATTATGACGGTATGTTGATTAGTAATGCAATTAAGGATAAATTGCAGGTTCTTCCTATGTTGCGTGATATTTTAGATCCACATTCTTTTGTTTTAGATGATTTGAGTAGTGTTGAAAAGCTTCACAATCTCAATATGAGTGAAGCTATTAAAGCAAAAGATGAAGATTTCTTACTACTGTTTAAAGATATCGGAGATGAAAAAATTCCAGCCTCTCTTATGAAACTCAAAGGAGAGCTTGCAACTAATGTTAAATCGTTGGATGAAAAGATCATTCTCGGTGTTTATAGAGATCGAGATGGTCACATCGAGCAACTTTCAATCAATGAAGAATATGTTAAAGACAATGGTGCAGAAATGCTGTCAGTTTTGAAGAATAAGCAGTTTGAAGAAGTTTCTAAAGAAATTGAACAAACAACGCTAGAGAACACACTGAATAGCCCCCTACTTGATTCGGCTACGTTTACTCAAGTCTTAGATACTGTCTATAACTTAGGTGTGCCAGCTGACATCTCAAAAACTCCAGAAGAATTTCATCAAGCCTGGAATCAGTATCTTGACTATGCGAAGCAGCACAATGATAAATTTGATCAGATTGTTGCTGCAGCTGGAGAAGATCATCTCCTAGATACAAATTCAGATTTTTATAAAGAGTGGAAACAAGATCATATCTATAAGGAGAACTACCATGTACGCCTTCAATGGTCTGAGGAGCGCCCAGATGGGCCTAGATTGCCCTTTAAAGAAACAGAGCTGATTTCGTATCAAGAATTTGCTAGAGAGCTTTACAAAGCCAATCAGGACTTCTATCAGCTACATCAGGAAGGGCTAGAACAAGTGGCTGGTGGTCATCCAGAAGCCTACATCACTCCAACTAAGATCCAGTTTAGTATCTACGCTCCTGATGGTGAACTGATCCAGGATAGCATCCGTTACAATATCGGTGAGGAGATTAACCCCATCGCTCACAAAGAAAGGCTTGGAACACGAGAAATGAGAGAGTACCCAGAATTGATGAAGATAGATGGGGCCATATTCACTCCGTATCATCTGGAGAGATTGGCGAGTGAGTTAGATATTTCTCAGTTCAGTTACGCTTTAGAAGATACTCTTTACGCAGATCAACTTCTATCCCAACTCCCATTTGGAGATTTGGAAAATAGTCCAATTGGATTTACAGATAGTAGTCATGATGCTCGTCTTGGATTTATCTCTTTTGATGGAATGGATAGTGTTGAGGTCGAAAATCTATCTGCTTGGTTTGATAAGTTGGGAGTCAAGGACTCACCTATGGATCAAGTAGCTCTTGTAGAAAAATGGCAAAAAGAAATCAAAAGTTTATCAGAAAAAGTTGAACAAACGATCGCCATAGTTCGAGAAGAATTTGAGAAATCACAAGAGGAAGAAATCAAACTAGAAGAACAAGGCTACAACAAGCAGGAGTTGGAACGTGATGCGGATGCTGACGGTGTTTCTGATGAGGAGGAGTTGCTTCAGGGAACGAATCCGTATGATTTTAGATCGAAACCAGGTTCTAAACCAGAGGGCGAGGAGAGTCTACAAGCGGATGAAATTGTTTTAGCAGCTGGCAGTCTTGCAGTCGCAGATTTTATTCAAAATAAAGATATGGCAGGATTAAGTCGTCATCTTAAAGAAGGGATTAAGGAGTTTCTGGATTCAGATAAGTACAAAGACTATCTAACGAAAATGAGCCAACTAAATAATTATTCTAATCGCAACTTGCGCTTAATTCTTGCACAAAATCCTGAAGCAAGGCAAGTAGCTTCTTTCAAACAGTGGAAAGAAAACTTTGACCGCTATGTGAAAAAAGGTGAGAAGGCTTTACGTATTTTTAAACCTATGACGAAGATCAAAAAGGATGAGAATAACCAACCAATATTGGATAAAAATAGGAAACCAGAAACAGTTACATTCTTTGGCTTAGTGCCAGTTTTTGATGTTAGTCAGACAGAAGGAAAGGAAATGCCAAAAGCTGCAGAAGTTAAAGAACAGCTGACTGATTTGGACTATGCAAATCTTTACCGTGCCCTGATGGCTATTGCAAAAGAAAATGATGTATCGGTTCGATTTGAGGAGATGGAAAATAATAAACATGGATATTATTCTGTCCCAGAAAATCAAATTGTTTTACGTAGTAATGAGATGAACAAGGCTCAAATTATTAAAACTTTCTTACATGAGATGGCTCATGCAGAGTTGCATCATGCAGATAATCCTCAAAAAGAAAATCTAACTAGAAGCACTGCTGAACTCCAGGCTGAAAGTGTCGCTTATGTTGTTTCTTCATACTATGGTATTGATACGTCAGAGTACTCCTTTAACTATCTATCTGGGTGGTCTGCTGATAAGGAGACACTTGCTGATTTAGAAGCACAGTTAGATATTGTCCAACAAGAAGCTAAAAGTTTAATGGTTCGGATGGATCAAGCATTGGAACAATTAAGATTGAGTCAGGAGAAACAAACGAAGCGTAGTTTTGAACAAAAACTGGAGAAGTTTAAAGATCAGAGCAAGCAGGCTGTCGAAGATCACAAGCAGGAGTTGAAAGCAGATGCACAATCAAAAAAAGAGAAGGGTTTCTCGAAATGACCGAACGGGACACCCCAAATAAACCCAAGGTCAAATTAAAAACAAATCATCATCAAGGAGGACAACACTCATGACTAATGAACAAGAAGAACAACTGATTATCATCCTTTCAGACTTTATTCCAATCATGGATGGAGACAGAGTTCAAGGAGTATCGCCAAGCGCTAAAGACTTGACTCGCCAAAAAGTTCTGGAGCAACTAGAGGAAGAACAGTCTCAACTTCCTGAAGGAGATCCTGCTCTTTTGGAGTGGGAAGAAGAAAATATTGAGCTACTCAAGATGATTACAGATGAAGAATTTCAAGCTGTACTCACTGAAAAAATCTTACTGACAGAAATACAAATTGGGCAGTCGATTTTCCAGCCTCTAACTGCTCAACAACTTTCTGTCCTATCTGAAAAGTTACAAGGTCAGAAAGAAAAAAGTGTAGAAAATAGTGATAAGCAATCATCTATTTTCAAAAACATCTTCAGTTGGTTACGATAAAATGTTAGAAGCTGTACTCCAAAAGATATAGGAAAGGGGCTTGGGGATTTCCCCAAAACTGAGAAAATCAAGAAGGAAAACTACAAGGTTCTCCTTCTCTGATTTTTTTAAATTTCGCAAATGGATATCCATTTGCTACGCTTGCCACAAGGAAGTCAGGGGCGGATGCCTGATCAGAAAATGCCAGAGACTTTGAGAGAAAGAGGATAAAAAATAATGCAGAAACGAGAAAATAGAAAACGCTATATACAAAAATTGATACGACTAACTCCAGAGGAAGATCGTCAAATTAAAACGGCGATGGCCCAAATGGGAGTTCCATCTTTTCAATACTATGCGAAGAATCAACTAGTACAAGGGAAGGTGGTTCAAATTGATTTTGCTGAATTGAAAGACCTTCGAGTTGCCATCAATCGAGTGGGAACGAACATCAACCAAATTGCCAAACATGCCAATGAAAATCAAGGGGTTACGCCAGAGGAAGTGGCACAAGTCATTGACTATCTATCTGAGTTGAAAGAGATGGTGGCTGTCAAACTTTCTAGTGCGGAGAAGAAAGGTTTACAGGAACGAAAAGTGAAAACAATAAGGACGTATGACGAATGGTAGTAATCAAAACACCCAAACAAATTAAAACTCCTTCCAATTTAAAAATAGCTGTACGCTATATTCTGAATGAAGCGAAAACTCTTGTATCAGAAACTGCAGAAAGTGATCTTGATTTTCCTCTTGTCTATCATAATAGCGAGCTTCAAATGAAGCTAGTATCTGGCAATGGGATCTCTGATTTTAGTGTAGCAGATGAAGAAATGGTCATGACAAAATTAGCTGCAGCCTTTAAAAAAGGAGATGATGACTTGAAAGAATTATCTTCAGGAAAACAAGTATTGGCTCATCACATTATCCAGTCTTTTTCTCCAGATGATAACTTGACTCCTGAGCAGGTTCATGAAATTGGCCGTCAAACGATGTTAGAATTGACAGGTGGAAATTATGAGTTTGTGATCGCAACCCACACGGATAAAGATCATCTTCATAACCATATCATACTTAATACCACCAATACTTCAACGCTCAAGAAATTTCGCTGGGAAAAGAAAACCTTGAAAAATTTGAGGGCAATATCGGACAAGCATGCGGCACGGTATGGCGCTAAAATTATTGAGCCTACAATGAAAAATTCTTATACAAAGTATTCTGCTTGGCGGAGGCAAAATAATTATCGGTTTGAAATTAAGGAGCGTCTGGATTTCCTTCTGAAGAACTCTTTATCGTTAGAAGATTTCAAACAAAAGGCAGCTGCGCTTAATCTTCAGATTGATTTCTCTGGTAAATTTGTGAAGTATAAATTGCTCGATCAGCCCCAACAAAGAAATGTCCGAGATGATACATTATCGAAGAAAGGACTCTATTCTCTTGAAAAAATAAAAGAGAGAATTTCTAAGAATCAGTTAGTTTTTGATGTGGAGGAATTGAAAGAACAATATCAAGAATCAAAAGAAAAAACGGCAAATGATTTTGAATTGAAATTGGAAGTGGAATCCTGGCAGGTCGAGCAAGAAAGCAAGCAAGGCATTTACGTGCAGATGGATATGGGAGCTTTAAATAGTGGTACAATTTTAATACCTTCTCATAAAGTTGATAAAAATGAGGATGGAAATTATACCATCTATATCAAAGAGAAAGACTATTTTTATTTTCTCAATCCTGATCAATCTCAAAAAAATAGATACATGATGGGCTTGACTGTCGCAAGGCAATTGGCCAAACAAAACGGCGAAACACTCGTTACTAAAAACGCTCAAATTTCCTCTATGCGTGAACTGATTAAGGAATATAATTTCTTAGTTGAGCACGGCGTGACAGATGGAGCACAATTTCAACATTTGGAGGAGCGCTTTAATGAAAAGATAGAGGCTACCCAGGAGGAATTAAGACAGCTAGATGAGCGACTTGGACGTTATCATAAAATTGAAGGAGCGCTTTTAGCCATCCAGCAATCTCCAGAAAACAGTCTTGCAGCGGTACAACTATTGGATGATTTAGGAGTTCCAAAAGATATGGGACTGGAAGATGTCAGTCAACTGATTAAACAATTCCAAATTGAAAAAGGAGCCTTACAAGAGTTCTTTGACGATACTCTAAAACATTACACAGATTATAGAGATATTAAGGAGCACGTGCGTAGTCGTGAAGAGAAAGTTGACCGACGATTTGAGGATGAAAAAGTCTTGTAGAAGTTTCTGCTGTTTTCAATCTAGTCATGATTTCAGTACAGAGAGAACAGTCCTCTTTACATTTGGAGAGGTGACCTTCTCCAGGAATCGCTGGCGAAAGGGAAGGAGGAACTTCATTATAAAAATAATTATAAATATAATTATAAACATATTGACAAATATAATTATAATGGTATAATAGAAGTATAGAAAAACAGGAGGATATCAAATGAAGATTATCACATTTGCTGCTATTAAGGGCGGTGTTGGGAAAACAACTTTAACATTTAATTATGGGGAATGGCTGGCAAAGAAAGGGCATAAGGTTCTTTTGATTGATCTTGACCATCAGTGCAATTTAACCCAGTGCTATAATATTTACGAGAGCAAGAATACGATTGCTAATGCTTTTAAAGGTGGCGATGTGGATATTAAGCAAGCCAAGGAAAATATCAATCTAATTCCAGGTTCAGTTCAGCTTGACACGGTGGAACGAGATCTGGAGAACAGCGATAAGAAAAATATGCTACTTTATCTTTGGCTAGAGGATAACTACGAAAAGAAGAAGTTGGATCAGTTTGACTATATCTTGATTGATTGTAGACCAGACTTTGCAACAGCTACTAAAAATGCTGTTGCGGTCAGTCACGCTATTATTAGTCCCTTGACTCCTTCAGAGTTTGGTTATAATGCCAAATTCAATCTATCAACTCGGTTAGAAGCATTCAGAAAGGATGTAATTGACTATCGTACAAGGGAATCATACATTACTGCTGAGCTATATTTCTTAGCAAATATGATCCGACCGAACTATGGATCATCAAGAGAGTTACTGGAAGCTCTGGGACTTGAAGCTAAAGAGAAGGGAACAGACAACCTTCTAGGCATCGTACCAGCAAAAGAGTTATTCAATCATTCCACGATTGATAAGATCTCTATTGCAGATATGAAGGAGAATCCTGAACTTTATCAAAAACACAAAAAGTTTTTCACTGAGCTGGAGCAGACTTTTTCAAAAATTTATGATACAATATAATTATATTTATAAACACAAATACAATTATAAATATAATTAGAAGGAGATTGTCATGGCATTCACACCAAAAGAAAAAGAGATTTCACAGATTATCGAAGCAACCCATCAACCTGAGCAGGTTTCAGATGTAGCCAATTTTGAAAGTTTTGAACGCAAAAAGCAATTTCAGTTTACTTTAAAACCAAGCAATAGGAAAAAATTGGATAAAATTGCTAAAGCAGCTGGAGCAAAGTCTGCATCAGACTATCTTGATAAACTAATCGAAAGTTTATCGTTATAAATATAATTATATTTATAATTAAACAACCTTCCCAATAAGGGAAGGCTTTTATTTTTGAAAGAGTCTTGTAGAAAGTTTGTGATGTTTTCAATCTAGTCATGATTTCAGTACAATAGAGAGTATGTTTAGATTTGATGAAAAAGAATTTGTCGCAGAACTAGATCGCAAACGTGAGCAGCAATTCCTGAAGCGAGTAAGAGATTATGACGAGCAGATTGCTCCCTCCATGAGATTGAGGGGATATAAGCGGATAGATAGTACAGAGAGGACAGTTGTTTTTACATTTGGAGAGGTGACTTTCTCTAGGAATCGCTGGCGAAAGGGAAAGAAAAGTTGTTATCCCGTAGATGAGTGGCTAGGTCTAGAAAAGTATATGCGTTATTCTCCTGAGTTGATTTTTCACATGGCAAAACACGCTTCTGTTTTATCCTACCGTGAAGTTTGTCGAACAGTTAAGATGGCTTATCGCCTGGAGATAACAAAGGACGCTGTTTTGAAGTCTGTAAAAATGGCAGGCAGACTCTTTTCAGATAGGGAACGCTATCGGCTTTTTAGAGGTGATGAGCAACCGAAAAAAATCCAGGCAGATAAAATCTACCTGGAGGGAGATGGTGTGCTCGTCAAGACAACATCAAGCAATGATGAACGACACAATACAGACTTAGCCCATTTCCTGATTCATACTGGAGCGAAGAAGGTTGGTAATAATCGGTATGTACTAGAGAATAAGCATGAGATTATCCATACCAGCCATGAACAAGCAAAGGAAGAATTGATAGACTATCTCTATAATCATTTTGAAATCACTGATCGAACTCTTCTTATCACTAACTCGGACAATGGTAAAGGATATTCTCGCAGAGCATTTCAAGAAATTAAGAAGGTCCTACGGATTAAACGTCATGAGCATTTCTGGGATGCCTATCATGTCAATGAAGAACTTAAACGATTCCTGAAGCCGTACCCGTCTACACTACTTGATCTTGCTTTTAAGGCCATCAAAAATCATCAGAAGAGCCTGCTTCAGACCGTACTAGATACAGTTGAATCTCTCATAGAAAGCCAGGAAGCTCTTGATAATTTTTACAATTTTCGTAAGAAATTATTAAGAAATTTCTGTGACACTAGGCCACCTAAACTTAGAGGATTGTCCTCACGTGGTATCGGGGTAATGGAGAGTCAGCACCGAAAGGTCACTTACCGCATGAAACATCGAGGGATGTATTGGTCCATCGAAGGGGCTTGTACTATGGCCAGAATGATACTCCTTGAGCGAATTGATCAGCTATACAATCTATTTTTTGGAGCTTGGAGACAAGAGTATGAAGAATTTAGGAATACGGGACTAGGTGCTGGATTTCGTATTAACCATAGACCACACAAAGCTGTTATCAGAAAAAGAGGGCATAAATAATACAAAAAGGCAGACAAAAGCCTCTAAAAAAAGATTTTTTAGAGGTGTTTTTGTCATGTTTTTATACAAAATAGTTGCTTTTTTGCCTAATGTGTGTTACAATAATATAGTAAAGAAAAACGAAAAAGGTGTAGAAGCAGCAACTTCTACACCACCGATTAAGACAAACCAACACTTTGCTTAATCAGTCAAACAATATTATAGCATAAATAGTGCAATATAGTCAAGGGCTGGGGTAAAGTGAGAAACTTTTTCCAGTTTTTTTGTCTGAAAAATCTCGCTTTCTTATTGAGTTATAAGGATATTTAATTATTCCCAAAAATTTAGACACAAACAAAATAGTTTAGGCCCTTGATAAATTCAAGAAAGTGTGATAACATAGTACGGTATGTGGTGCTAGCACATCCGCTATATTAGATCTAATAGGAGGAAAACACAATGGCTAAAGTATGTTACTTTACAGGTCGTAAGACTGTATCAGGAAACAACCGTTCACACGCGATGAACCAAACAAAACGTGCCGTAAAACCAAACCTTCAAAAAGTTACTGTTCTTATCGATGGTAAACCTAAAAAAGTTTGGGCTTCAGCTCGTGCTTTGAAATCAGGTAAAGTTGAACGCGTTTAATAAAAATGAAAAGACCTAACTGGTCTTTTTCTTTTGCTCTATAGATAAAATCATTTGAAAAATAGAGTAAATATCCGCCGATACAGCATTCTGCTTTTACACTTGGGCTGAAATATGATAAAATAGAGTATCAACTAGTTGAGGTAAAAAAAATGACTGTAAAAATTAATACAAAAGATGGTCAAATCGAACTGACAGATGAAGTGATTGCAACCGTAGTAGGTGGTGCCGCAACTGAGATTTTTGGTGTGGTCGGTATGGCTAGTAAAAATGCCCTCAAAGACAATTTCCAAGCCCTTCTTGGTAAGGAAAATTATTCTAAGGGTGTTGTTATAAAAGCAGCCGAAGATGGTAGCATTGCAGTTGATGTTTATACCGTATTGAGCTACGGAGTAAAGATAAGCGAAGTGTCAAAAAACATTCAAGAGCGTGTTCGTTTTAGTTTAGAAAATCAACTAGGAATTACTGCTCAGACTGTGAATGTCTACATTCAAAATATCAAAGTTGTAGGAGAATAATCGTGTCAAAAATTACTACCAGTTTATTCCAAGAGATGGTGCAGGCTGCATCAACTCGTTTGAATAAGCAAGCAGAATATGTCAATTCATTGAACGTCTTTCCAGTTCCAGATGGAGATACTGGGACAAACATGGGAATGACCATCGAAAATGGTGCCAAAGAAGTAGCAGACAAGCCGGCTTCCACAGTAGGAGAAGTAGCGAGCATTCTTGCTAAGGGGCTCTTGATGGGTGCGCGTGGAAACTCAGGAGTTATCACTTCTCAGCTCTTCCGTGGCTTCTCTCAGGCTATCAAGGGAAAAGATGAATTAACAGGTCAAGACTTGGCTCTTGCCTTCCAATCTGGTGTCGAAGTAGCTTATAAAGCGGTTATGAAACCAGTTGAAGGAACCATTTTGACTGTTTCTCGTGGTGCTGCCATTGGGGCTAAGAAAAAAGCCGAGGAGACAGATGATGCTGTTGAGGTCATGCGTGCAGCCTTGGAAGGCGCGAAAGCAGCTTTGGCTAAGACACCAGAAATGCTTCCAGTCCTTAAGGAAGTTGGTGTGGTAGACTCAGGTGGTCAAGGTTTGGTCTTCATTTACGAAGGCTTCCTTTCAGCTCTTACTGGTGAATACAGTGCTTCTGAAGACTTTGTAGCGACTCCTGCCAACATGAGTGAAATGATCAATGCAGAGCACCACAAGTCTGTAGCAGGGCATGTGGCAACTGAAGATATTACCTTCGGTTACTGTACGGAGATCATGGTAGCCCTCAAACAAGGTCCAACTTATTCTAAGGACTTTAACTACGATGAATTCCGTAACTACTTGAATGACTTAGGCGACTCTCTACTTGTTGTCAACGATGATGAGATCGTCAAAGTTCACGTCCATACAGAAGATCCAGGTCTTGTCATGCAAGAAGGTCTTAAATATGGTAGCTTGATCAAGGTAAAAGTGGACAACATGCGTAACCAACACGAGGCGCAAGTTGAAAAAGAAGCGACCCAAGGAAACAAGCCTGCTGAAACAAAAGAGTATGCCCTTATCGCAGTAGTAGCTGGTCAAGGTTTAGCAGATATCTTCCGTGCTCAAGGTGTGGATTATGTTATCGAAGGTGGTCAGACGATGAACCCTTCAACAGAAGACTTTATCAAGGCTGTTGAACAGGTCAATGCTCGCAACATCATCTTCTTGCCAAACAACAAAAATATCTTTATGGCAGCTCAGTCTGCGGCTGAAGTGCTTGAACAACCTGCTGTTGTTGTAGAAGCACGTACAATTCCTCAAGGGTTGACCAGTCTTCTTGCCTTTGATCCAAGCAAATCAATCGAAGAAAACAAAGAACGTATGACTGCAGCCCTTGGTGATGTCATCAGCGGTAGTGTAACAACAGCCGTTCGTGATACAACTATCGATGGATTAGCAATTCATGAAAATGACAATCTTGGTATGGTAGATGGGAAAATCCTCGTGTCAAACCCTGACATGCACCAAACCCTGACTGAAACTTTGAAACATATGTTGGACGAAGACAGTGAAATCGTGACTTTCTATGTCGGTGAAGACGGAAGCGAAGAACTTGCCAATGAAATTGCCCAAGAAATCGCAGAAGAATTTGAAGATGTTGAAGTAGAGATTCACCAAGGTCAACAACCCGTATATCCCTATCTTTTCAGTGTGGAATAATCGTGAAAATTGAATGAAAATAACAGAAGGAAGCTGGTTTTACAGCTTCCTTTTTTTATGCAAATGGAGTTATAAAGAAATTTCTGTAGAAATGAACATTCTATTGGAAATTCTATTTACTATAAGTTATAATGATAAAGCTGTTATGTTAGATTAAGTATGAATATAAAGGAGAAATGATGAAGAAAAAATTTTTTAATCAATCTTTTTCCCGCTTTTCGATTAGAAAGTTAAGTGTTGGGACCTGTTCGGTATTGCTAGGAACCTTTATGGTGATGGCTACTTCACCAGTGCAAGCAGATGAAGCTCAAGTCAACAATAAGGAACAACAAACGCAGGCGGAAATTCAACAGAAGGAAAAAAGTGCTGAGAATAGGCAGGAAGTCATTTCTGAACCTCAAAAAGAGGTAACACAGAACGAAGCAGTTAAGGACCAGAAGGATAAAACTGAACCGTCCAAAATAGAAGTATCTGCACCAGTCGCTCAGAGCCAACCAGTTTCTCAAATTGACAATACGAAGGAAGCGAGTCAGCCTTCTTTAGATGAGGAGAAAAAGCAATCTCTAGAATCAACTCAAACTGAGCAGAAAAGCAAGGAAGAAAGCAGTTCTAGCGGAAAAACTTCTTCTAGGCGCAAGAGATCGCTAGATGAAGTCAATGCTGCATTTAAAGCTCATTCGCCAATCAAGGATATCCATGCGGTAGATAGTGTCCGTGAATCCTTGACCTTTAGTATTACTGGACACGAAGCAGACTATTCTGGTGGGTATATCAAAATTCATTTCCAAAATGGGAAAGCTATTAAATTGACTCCTTCTCCAGTCGGTGGTGTAAAGTTCAGTCAAGAAAAAACGAATGGGGACCTTGATTTAAAGATAGAACCTACAAATCTGAGAGGTGGGGCAAACTATAACTTCGTCTACACTTTTCAGATAGATCCTTTGACTCAGAACTGGGGAGGTGCTGTCCAAGCCATTGGGCCAGACCACAAGGTGACCGCAACTGCTAAGCTCTATGACAAAAATGGCAATGTCCTCAAAGAACTTGGAAGTATTGAACACACATGGAAAGTCTTAGAAAATGGTGTTGGTGGTCTGACACCAATGTCTAACAATCAGGTTATTGGCTACGATCGAAATAATGATGGTATCGTTGACGATGATTCGTCGGTTGTATCCTACTATCTATTTAATGGTGCGAAAGATCCTAAGAATAATACGGCAAGAAATGATTACTTCAACTATGGAAATGGTGTCTTTGATGGTCGTATGATCAATGGTATGGGGATTAGTGATGTCGGGGGGAATATCATTGATCCTGTCACTTCTTATACCTATAATATAGAGTTAAAAGAAGGTTATGAATTGACAGATGAAGCTAAAGCTCTAGGATGGACTGCCGATGCGACGGGTTATCATCTGACGATTAACAGAGCTAACAATCCACTTCAAGATATTAATAACAATAAAAATAAGCTCATTCCAATTTCTTTTAAGTTAAAGAATGCCAAAGTAGCAGATATTAATGGAAAAGCGCAAAAGCTAACTGTGACGGGTATCTATACAAAAGCAGATGGGACTAGTTATCAAAATACGGCCGTTCTTCCTTATGCTCTTTTTGTTCAAAAAACAGATCAGCCAGAGTCTTCTCTCTTTGAATTTAGACACTATAACCAGTCTGACTCGGAGATAATTCGTTCTTATGGTGAAACAGAATACCGTTCTAATGTTCGACTTTCATCAGTTGCTGAGGTTGAAAAAGATTATCTTATCAATGACTACACGGTCACCCATAAAATACAGGATTCACGAGAGTCTTATCGAGAAGTAAACGTGATTGAGGAGCGTCAATGGAATGAATTTTTCTCTTCACCGGACGCATCCGTAGAAGTATACAATAAAGCTACAGGTGAGTTATTAGGGACTTTTAATAGTAACACCCGTAGTCTACGATTGACGGAAGAGCAAGATGTGAAGGAGCTGGAGTACAAGTTTAAAAATATCAAGATGAGGAAGTCCTCAACCAATGATACTTCGGCATTTTTTTTCCAGACAAAAACACGTTTTAATAATTGGGAAAGTCTCTATAAAGATTCGACGATTCGTAAGTTGGATTCTAGAACGGATTTCACTTTTAAGAATACTGGAAACACTGTTTCCTTCTCTCAAACTGCCTCAGCCGAATTGACGCGTGTTATCCAGCAAATTTCAATGGTTGGACGCCGTCGGACAGATGTCTTTAATCGACACACAGATGCTTCTGGTTTTAAAGAAGATTTTATCACAAGGACTGCGGGTAAAGACACCCCTACTCAGAACTTCGCAAACTTGACGGGAGTTTACCATTTAGCCTATTTGGCTGACCCTCAATTAAACTTTAGTGGAAACCTTAATTTTAAGGTCTATTATAATTACAAAGATACTGGGAAAACTCTCTACTATGTCCAAGTGAAGGGAACACCAGACTCCTCTATGCCCCCAACGCTTTTGAAGTTGGAAAACAAGACAATTCCAAATGGGATCTATACCTATAAAGCAATTGCTTTCTGGGATGAGGAACTTCCAGATGTTCAAGCTCAGAATGGTTATGACTTGGGGGAACTAGATGGCATTACTGTTACTTCGAAAAATTCGACCTCTCATGACTTCAATGTGATCGTACAGGCCTCAGAAGCGAGCGGTGTCTACTCTGAAGTGAAAAGGGCGACAGATCAACACTTTGCCTACAATTCCCAAGAGCACTATCCTGGTGATGAGATTGATTTCAGAGTGACCTATAAAAACGCAGCGAAACAGCCTGTTTCAGACGTTTATGTTTTATCATCCTTGCCGATGAAAGGTGATAAACAGCTGGAATCCAGAAATCGTGGTTCTCAATTTACAGTGAGTTTGACAAAAGCTCTAACACCACCTTCAGGCTGGGAGGTTCAGTATAGCCGCACTGCGGGTACTGCTGCAGAAATTAGTGCTTCACAATGGCTCACAGCAGAACAGGTATCGGATTGGTCAGAGATTCGTGCAGTTCGTTGGCATTCGACTGCTCCGGTTGCTGCTGGAAGCAGGGTTCAGTTTCCTATCGATGGAGCAGTTATCGGGCAAGATACTGCCTCAGGTGCTACAGCTTATCTTTCTTCGGCTCTGGCAAATGGTAGTTCCAAGTACACTGAGTCCAATAATGTTTTAATCCAAATGTCCACCAAACTGTCATCTGCAAGTTTCACCTTTGTGGATGTAAATGATCCGTCTAAGGAAGTGCAACTAGGACAGGTAGACACAGTTGTAGGAAAACCAAATGGACCAATTTCTTATGATCCTGCTCGTCGAATTAAGGAATTGGAAGATGCAGGATATGAACTGATCCGTAACGATTTTACAGATCCTACCTTTGGTGACTCGGATAGTCCAAAACAATTCAAGTTTCAGTTTAGACACAAGATTACAGAACTAACCGAAACTGTTCGTGCAACTCGCGAAATTGATTATGAATATCTCAAAAAAACAAACCATTCTGATTTATCACTCCTTGCTCCAAAGCATGTTGAGACTCATTCGTTTACTCGAACGAAGAGAATCGATCAGGTTTTGGCGAAACGGCAGCCAAATGATGCGACAGCTGGTGTGACATACTCAGCCTGGTCTGCAGACCAAACTTGGTCTCAAGTGATTTCTCCTGAAATTCCTGGCTATTATCCAAGAGAGGATATTGATTCAAACACAATGTCGGGAGAAGGAGCTCTCTATGAGTATTTAATGTATGCGGATGATCCTAGAGATGAAGAGTTGGAAAAAGAATTTACCTGGTATCGGGTGGTGTATTATGTTCCGCTTCCAGTTGTCCCTTCAGCAAGTGCAGCGAAATCTAAAGGCCTTCAAGGGCAGAAGCAGGCAGCAACGATTCACTTTGATGTGGATAGAGCAAGCGAGAGCGAGGTTCACTTTACAAAAGGGACAACAACCATTAATGGAGCAAAGAAATCCGTTGAACTAGTCCAAAGCAGTGTCTTTCTTTATGATGAGAATGGGCAAAAGGTAACTTCGCTAACCATTGCCGACCAAGGGACGTACGATTTAGATCTTGTAAATAAAACAATTGTCTTTACTCCACTGAAAACCTTCTATGGTCCGGCAACTCCAGTTCAAGTTGGAGTGGTGGATAAAAATGGAGAGTCGGCTGTAACGACCTATACCCCAGTTGTTGAGAAGGTAACTCCAACTGGTACGGGAGATAAGACAGAGGGACTTCAAGGTCAGGTCCAAGAAGGTAAAGTGACTTTCACCCCAGGTCATGACTTAGTTCCATTCCCAGCTGATTCAACTCCACTATTTGACAATGGTACAGCTGTGAAAGAAGTACCAAATGTCGGTAAGTTCGAAGTGGACGCAGACGGTAAGGTAACCTTTACACCAGACAAACAATTCAAGGGTGAAACACCTGAGCTTGAATTGACTCGAGTGGATGCCAAT